>NZ_FZLB01000011.1:0-21257 GCF_900196775.1 Helicobacter bizzozeronii | reverse complement strand
AAGTCGGCCTTCGCAATCCTGCCTAATCTCGTGGGCTCGGTGATGTGTATTAGAGACAGACACAAAACACCCGGGGGTTTAACTGCCCAAAATTTCATTCTGTATTCCTTGACATACTCTCCCATAACTAAAGTTAGGGGATTCTAGCTTTAGTGGAGATCGCGGCTTCAAGCAGGATAGCTCCGTTTGGAGTCTTACATTCCCTATTCCAAAGGTTGATGCCCCAACCCCAAGGGTATTACCCCTTGATTGCAACACGAATATTAGCACAGCCATGCTGGTGCTAGCCTTATATCCCCATAGCTAAAGCTAGGGGCTTTACGGCGTGGCTGGCAATCTGCATAAATGCCTCACGCTCAAGGGGCAGGCGCGCATAAGCCCGGGCTAGGCTCTCTGGGAAATCCCGGGCGCAGATATAAAAATTGATGAGTTCTCTATTGGAGTCATTGACAATTTCAAAATTTTCTTTTCTTTTGGCGAACAACAAAGAGAGACCACCGGCAAAGACTTCGCAGAAGTATTTTCTACTGGGCAGTTTTTCTAAAAGCGTTTTGGTCAGATAAAACTTACCACCGGGCCAAACGAGGGGTTTGGTTGTCATGTGTAATCCTTTTTTGTAAATTTTAGCAAATTACAACAATTTTATACTATAAATACTTGACAAGATACTATAAAATACTATATAATACAGACATAAAAATAATCAAGGAGTTTCAAATGACAAAACAAGCCGTAGAAGTGAAATTCAAAAACGCATTCAGCCCCAAGAGTGTAACTTTTGGGAGCTTGCCATTAGAGGAGTTCCACATGAAAGTGCAAGCCCTCTATACCCTTAAGTGTAACCATCTTGAAGGTGAGGGGGAATTGCACTACGGGGCGACTTTGCATGTGCGCGCCAATAAGCTCGCATTCAAAAAACACGCCAAATCAATTGGATTTAGACAACTTAGGGGCTCCCAAACTTGCCACGTCGTATATAATGCTGATGGTGAGATCATGGGATACTTTTTTGTGCGGGGCAACCAATACTTCATGGGGCTTTTCTCCAAAGAACCCCCCGTTTGGGAAAATTTGAGCCTTGTTGCCCAAGTGTTAGATGGAGATGAGGGGGGATTTGTGGGGGGACTATATTTTGTCCAAGAATCCCCAGAAGTTGAGGAAGTAGAGGAAGTCCAAGAAACCGCCATCTGCCTATCGGCTGGATTTTGGGGGGTTAGTGCTTCAAAATGGGAGTCTCAAGGCATGGAGTATGATAACGCCCCCGTAGAAATTGTCTTTGAAGGGCAAACTTTGCATGCCAAATTGCAAAAGTTTAATAACCCCACATGGGGCAAGTGGGCGAATATCGTCTTTGATGGGGGCATAGAGGAGTCTTTGCTGGATCGGTTAGATGAATTTTTAGATGTCAATGATGACTGCCGCTATTTGCGCACGCAAATAAGGGGCGGGCGTGTTGTGGGGTTATCCCTTGATATTGACCAAGAATGCGCCGAACATGACGCATGGGTGGCGCAAATGTGTAAAGCCCAAAAAGCCCAAGAATACGAGTTGCACACGGAAAAGGCGGAATGTTCTTATTGCGCTTGTGTGCAAGATGGGCGGGTGGTTCTAGATGTGGGCGGGCAAGATAGCGCGCATTTTGTATCTTATCAGCCCTTAGAGGGGCAAGATGTTGTTCATTTCAAGTTTAGGCAGGGGCGCATCTGTTGGGCTAGCCCAAAGTTGGATTATTCCCATGCGCGGGTGTTGGTGTGTTTCAAGGGGATTAGGGCGTATGCACGGCTCAAACCCACGCCTAATGCGCAATTTTACACCCTAGAGTTTAGGGGGGCGTGTGCGGGGTTTGAGCAGGGCTTAGTTGAGGCTTTAGGCAGTGGCGCGCTTTTTGTGCGCTCAAAAGTGCATTTGTTCGTGCGTGGCTGGGAGGTGTGCGGGGGGCGTGCGCGGGCTTTTGTGCTAGATGTGGATAGTTGGGGGAATTCCCCCCCGGTGGGTGGTGGGGGGTAGTAGAGGAGGTTGGTTGCCTAGCAAAGAGCCTAGCGAGCACGGGGAAAAACGAATCAAGACTTTAAAGAACATGTGCCGCTAGGCTTAACATTATAGCACAATCAAGCGTTTTTTAATTGATGTATTTAGAAAAAGTGCTATAATGCCCCCCAAAGTTAAAAGGGGTGTTCTTTTGGGTGCGACTGAGAATATCAATTTGCAGATGCCCATTAGCGGGGGCATTGACGAGCAAGAAAAAGTATTGAGCTTTATTGCCATCTCCAAAGACCCCAAAATCAAGCAGTTTTACATTGACTGGAAAGAGCTAAAGATTAAGCCCTACTATTTGGAAGTGCTCACCGATAATCTGAATTTCCAAGCCACCCGATTCTACAAAGATCATGATCTGCGTTTTGATAGTGCCATTGGGGTGATTAAAGAGCACAAGCTAGATGAGAGCGGGCATAAGGTCAAGGTGCAATTTTTTGATGATGTTAAGGACAGCTTAGAGGCGTTCAACAAATACAAGAATGGTCTTAGCCAAAGTGTGAGTGTGGGCATTACCAACTCTAAGATTGAAAAGAGCGATCAAACCCATGAGGGCTTGCCCTTAAGGCGGATGGTGAGCGGGGATGTGATTGAGCTGAGTGCGGTGTGGCAAGGAGCCGATGAAAAGGCACTTTTAACCCAATTTGCCCAAAAACTACAACAAGGAGAAATGATGAATGAAACCCCCAATACGGATTTTAACGCCCCCAGTGCTCCCGCTGTGAGTGCCTCTATGGAGGCTAACCCAATGCCCACCCCCAGCCCTGCCCCATCTGTGGGCTTGTCTGAATTGCAAAATCAGATCGCCCAAATGCAGGCCAAAGAGGCCAATAACGCCCAAATTATGGCTTTAGGGAGTGCGATGGGCAAAGAAAAAGAGGCTTTAGAGGCGATCAAAGAGAATAAGAGCTACCAAGATTTTAGCTTTTCGCTTATTAGTGCTAAGCCCCTAGCCCAAAAGCCCTTAGAAAAGAGCGAGGCTAATGCGATCTGTTCTCTAGCCAATTATGCGATGAATGTGGCTAGCGGGAATGCCAGCCGCCCTGTAGAGCTTAGCAGTGGCATCAATGGGCTCACCATTGATGATGCTTATATGACTCGCTTTAATGCCATGACCAGTATCAATAGCACGGGCTTTGTGCCCAATATTTATAGGGCGGATAAATTTATCCAGCAAGTCTTCCAAGAAAGCAATTTGCTCAATTTATGCGACAAGATGACGGGCTTAATGGGCGTGGTGGAAATCCCCAGAGAGACCGGCAAAATCACGGCTTATTGGGTGGCTGAGGGGGGAACCACCACTGAGAGCAAATTAGGGGCGGATAAAATCACACTCACCCCCAAAACCATTAAGGCTAAAGTGCGTGTAACCCGCCAAATGCTGAACATGACCCCTCTTGCTTTGGAGAGTTTGATTATTAAGCGCATGAAAATGGAGATTAAAGCCCTTTTAGAGTTGGGCGTGCTGTATGGCAAAGCCGATGGGGTGTGCCCCTTTAAGGGCGTGTTTGCCACCAATGGGGTGAATTGGATCAATGACTTTTTGAGTGCCCCCAATTTTGCCAATACGATGAAATTTGAGGGCTTTTTGACCGGGCAAAATCTCAACTTGGATAGCGTGGTTTTTGTGGCGAACAACCAATCTAGGGCGACTTTAAAGACCAGTCGCTATGACAACACGGGGCGATCCGATCGCTATTTGCTCAATGAAAATGGGGATAATCTCTGTGGCTATAAATTCGTTATGAATAATCGAGTCCGCAATTTTTAGGCGATGTTTGGGGATTTTAGCAATGTGATTTTAGGCACTTGGAATAATTTAGAAGTGCAGGCCCTTAAAAATGATGAGGGGGATGTGGTTTTCACGGGCTTTTATGATGTGGCGATTGGAATCAAAGACCCTAAAAGGTTTGTGGTTACCAAACGGGCAGCGGACAACATTTAAGGAGGCAATATGGCGTATTTTATCCAGTATGATACTCTAATTGAGTGCGAGGGGCACAAAAGGGGGGAGGAGTTTAGCAGCACAAATTAGGCGTTAATTGATGAATTGTTGGGGGTTGGCACGATTGCCAAACAAGCCCCCGATGAATTGCCCACCCAAGAGGATAAAGAGGATAAAGAGGATAAAGAGGATAAAAAGAATCAAGAGGGCGAGGCGATTGATTTGCCTGTTGTGGAGTAGCCTATGTATTTGGTGTTAGCTGATACGCAGGTGGGGTTGTCCCATCTTAAAGCCGGGCAAATTGTGGATTTAAGCCCATTGAGTGCCGAGCAGATCGCCCGCTTGCGTTTTGACAAAGTGGTTAAGCCTATGCCCACCCAAGATAATGCTTACCCTTGCGTGGATTATCGCGATGAGCTGTATTTGTGCGGGGGCAAGAGATTGATCAAGCCAAGAGTGCCCAAATGACCCAAGAAAAAGCACGCCTAACTCTCAGCAAGGCGGTCGCTAAAACCCCCAGCCCGCTTAGATACCCCGGGGGTAAGAGTGTGCTGGGTGTCTTTGTTGGGGGCTTATTAGTCCAGCATAAGCACTTGGGCGCAGAGTTTGCCGAGAGTTATGCCGGGGGGGCGGGGTTAGGGTTGTCATTGTTATTTGGGGGTGTTATCTCTAAGCTCCACTTGAATGATTTAGATCCACATATTTTCGCCATTTGGCATGCTATTCTCAAAGAACCTAGCGCGTTTGTAGAGAAAATCCAGCGTGTAGAAGTTAGCTTAGAGGAATGGCATGTCCAAAAGCAGATTTTGCAAAATCCTCCCTCTTTGTTCGATCTAGGCTTTGCTGCGTTTTTTCTCAACCGCACAAACTTTTCAGGGATACTGCGCGCTGGTCCCATAGGGGGGCAAGCCCAAAAGGGCAAGTGGCTCATTGGTTGTCACTTCAAGCGTAGCTTACTCTTAGAAAAGATTAAGCGCATCCAAGCGCACGCCTCAAACATTAGTATTTCCAATCAGGATGCGCTGGAATTTATGGCGGGGCTGGATAAAAGCGTGGTGTTCTATTGTGATCCGCCTTATTACCAAATGGGCGCACAATTCTACAGCAGCTCTTATAGCCAAGAGACACATCAAGAGTTAGCCCAATTCTTGCAAATAAGCCCCAATGCGTGGCTGTGTAGCTATGACGCACATCCGCATATCCAAGCCCTATACAGCAAGTCGCATGCCCTAGAGTTGTCTTATCGCTATGGGGCTAGCAAGGGTAAGATGGGGCGAGAGTGGCTATTTTCTAATTTGGCATTTGAGCGGGAGCAATCGTTATGGGATTGAATGAAATCGCGCGCCACGATCTACAAGGCATTTTGGGTGAGAGCTTTAGGGCTTATGATCGTGCCCGCCCCTGCCTTAGCTCCTATGACCCGTATTTATTGGGCGAAGATCGCTTTGTGAGTTATAAACTCTGTTTAATCACCCCGCTTAAAGATAATTACGACCTAGAGACGGGCGGGGCATTGGTGTATGATAAAAAAACATGGCGCATTGTGCATATTGAGCGTGCGCGCGCCATTTTGCGCCTTTTCTTGCAAGAATATCGGGAGGGCACATGTTGAAAAGAAATGAAGTTTTATTAGGGTTGCAAAGTTCTTTAGCCCGCAAGATCAAAATCCCCAATGTCCTAGTCGATGACATTTTGACCTTTGATGCCAGCAAAGCCCCCTTTTTGGTCATCCGCCCCAGCAACACCGAGATAAGAGCCACCAATAGCGACACATGGAAACACACCATGTCCTTAGAGTTTGAGATTCTAGCCCCCTCCAAAGACTTAGCCGATCATCTCTTAGAGCAGGTCTTAGAGGAATTAGAGATTTTCAGCGCGGCGCACAAAGACCCCAAGGGCATTCGTGTTGAAAAGGTCGAAATTGCCGCCACCCCGCTTTATGCGCTCATCTTAGAGCTAGACATGGTCTTTTTCACCCCCAGCTTTAGGAGTTAAGATGTATTTGTTGGGCATAGAAGAACACATTGATAGATTGTTGAGCACCACTAAGAACACGCTTGTTTTAGCCCCGCATGTGGGTTTGAGCCCGATTTTTATTGATAGAGTGGCGGTGCAAGATGATTTGATTTTGGACCTTAAAGAGGAAGTTTTAGAGAATATCGAAAATTTCGAGCCCCGTGTGCAAGCCCAAGATTTGAGCGTGTCTGTGGGGGAGGAGGGCGTAATACTTCATATCCGCACCGCTGATGTGCAAAAGGACATTAAGCTATGATGCCCGCATTTTTGCAACCCTTAGACTTTGAAAAAGCTAGAGAGGAACTAACTGCTAATTTTTCCAAAATCTACCAAGAAAAAAGCGGACAAACTTATGAGCCACTCATAGCTGATGACATCCAGATTCTGATTAATTGCTTCCTTTATTATTTGGGAAAAGCCATTGACAACATCAACCACACCATCGCCAATAACTTCTTAGAATATTCCAGCGGGGCGCATTTGGACGCTTTGGTGGCTCTTTTGGGGCTTAAACGCTATCAAAGAGAGTTCCCCACCGCCAAGCTTAATATTGTGGTCAAAGCCCCCGTGTTTTTGCCCAAAAATACCAAATTTGCCAGTGCGGACGGGGCTATTGCGTGGCTAAGTGTAGATACGCATCTAAAACCGGGTGAAGGGGGTAATATCGTGCAGGTTTTGGGGGATAAAGAAGGGGATTGGCAAACTGATATTTTAGAAAATGCTAACCCCTTAGTGCTCAAAATTGAGGTTGTTAGCCCCTTTGTGAATTTGCAAGACTTAGAGAGCGATGAGGCATTAAGGGAACGATTCAAGCTCTCTTTAGCCAGCTTTAGCACGGCTGGGAGTGTGCAAAGTTACACGCATTTTGCGAGCATTAAGGGCGTGGGAAAAATCAAAGTGATTAGCCTCAAACCCGGCGAGGTTACAATCTATTACACTAATGAACAAAACCTAGATGCGCCCGCTTTGATTAAAGAGGCTATCAAAGATAAAACCCCCCTAACCGACAAGGTCATCATTGAGCTTGCCCAAAAGATTGAGACCACCCTAGATTACACCATCAGCTTAAAAGTCCCCATCGATGCCAATGCATACATCAAAGACCTAGAAAAACGGGCTAAGGACTTATTTAAATCCCTAGCCATTGGGCAAAACCCTAGCCAAAACAAATTAGAAAGTTTGGCTTTTAGCACCCCTGAAGTGCTAGATGTCAATTTGCCTACTATCACGCCAGCTAATACGGATCAATGGCTGTATTTGCAAGCCGTGCATGTATCTTTGGAGGTGCAGGCATGAGCGTGTTGCCTAACAACTACCCCCTTTATTTGCGCGCCCTAGATGAAGCCCTAAGCGGGGTGGTTAAAAAGTCTTTGCACATGCCTATGGGGCAATTTTACGGGGAACAAAACCCCAATATTGAGCTTTTGGCGAAGTCTTTTGGACTCTCCTTAGATAGCACGCTTAAAGAGGAACAACAGCGCGCCCAAGTGGTTGAGCCGCTCAAAAAACAATTCTTTTTAGGCACACATACGGGCGTGCGCGCGGTGTGTAAAAAGGTCTTTGGGGAGGTGCTGATCAAAACGCATGCCAACCAAGATGAAAAGCCCTTTAATAAAATCCGCACGGCTAAACGGCTCAAGCCCTTTGAGTTTGTGGTGCAGGCTAAGATCAGCCACCAAAACGCCATCTTGCAACAAGATAGTCAGGCGGTGCTTAGGGCGATTAATTGGGCTAAGAGTGCTAGGGATAATTGTTTGGGTGTGGTGATGCATAACGAGATAGAAGTGCGCCAGCGCGCGCATGTGAGCGGGTATTTCCATCTTAACATTAAGGGGCGTGTATGATTTTGGGCAACCCCACGGCTAAGGGCCTTGAGATTTTAAACAGCAGTTTGCGGGCGCAGGTCAAACGCTATGCCTTGATCGGAACAGCCGCCCCCAATGATGCCCCTTTGGAGGAATTGATCAGTCGGCGCGTGTTCCCGGATAATGCCCCCCAAGATGTGGATGCCCAAAAGCTTAGCCCGCTGGAATTTGCCCAAATTGCGCCCTTTATCTACCATAGGGGCAAGATTGATCAGGCGTATTTTGATGATGAAAAGCATTTGACCTTTGAAGTGGATTTGAGCACGCTCAACACCCAATCCTATGTTTATGCGTGTGCGCTTTTGACCGACCAAGATGTGTTAGTCGCCGTGATTGCTTTGCCCCGTGTGATCATTACGGACAAAATGGGCGGGCTCTTGGTGATTAAATTCAGCATTTTGGGCGATGAAGCTGATCGGATCATCTATATGAATCGGGATTTTCCCAGTCACGCTGAGCTAGACACCTTTAAAAATACGCTTTATGCGCAATTCACGATCAAGAAAGAACAGCTAGATCAAGCCTTTGATGCCAAGTCTGCGCAAATGACCCAAAAAGTCGAACAAAACATCAATGACCTAGCCCAATTCAGGCAGCGCCTCAATCAAGAACAAGAGACTTTTAAGCGCAATTTGAACACGGCAGATAACCAGTTCAGAGACGGGCTAAACAGGCAATTCAACACAACTGTGAATAACACGAATCGGCGGGTGGATGAGGCTTTGGGGCGGTTGCGCAATGGGGCGGATGGTTTGAGCAGGCAGATGAACAACAATGTAGCCCAGGTGAATAGAGCCGCCCAAGAGGCGATTAATCGGATCAATGGTGCGGGGCGGGTTGCTTACCGCCCCGTCACAATATTTATGGGGGGGCGCGGGCATGAGACATTCACTCTAGCTGGAGATCGCCCAGACACTTGGGTGCATTTCACATGCGGTGTAGCGGAAAGGGGCGTTACTCTGCTGTGTTTTAATTTTAAGTTTGACTGGGCGCAATGGAGACTCTGGCCCTATAAGCGGGGCGGTGGATACCGCAATGAGGATTGTATCGCCGCTGCAGAGGAGACAGTCAACAATGCCAAGGCCGCTGTATTCACTATTCCCCTCACGCGCGTTTTTGTGGGGACTTTTAAGGTGTATGTGGAGATGGCTCATTATGGGCGAGAAGATGACATTTTTGCGGTTGATATTTTTTAGGGGCGCGCATGGAAACTGAGCAAATCCCCATCAGTGTAGAGCAGGTTTTAAAAGCCCAAGAGGTGGATATGGCTATTTTGGAGGGGTTGGACTTGCAAATAGGTCTAAGCTCTGAGGGGTATTTTTTGGAAGTGCCCGTTAATGTAGAGGTCACCCCCGCTATGTTGGAGGCTGTGGCTTATTCCTTGCAACAAAGAGAAAAAGCCCAGCAAATCCAGTTGTGTCTAAGACAGATTAACCGCGTGATCCAAGAGTTGTTAGCGCGCGGTTTTGTTAGCGCGGCTTTGGGGAGTCCGCATCGCTATGACTTGAACACAGAAGATCAGATCAATCTGCAAGCCTTGATCAGTGCGGGCATTGATGCGGAATTTAGATGCAAAGAGCCAGAGGCGGATTTTAAAACCTACAAAAAGCACACCAAAGCCCAACTCAAAAAAGTTTTTGCTGATGGGCTGGCTTATAAGGCTAGGGTGTTGAATTTTTATGGCAAACAAAAGGAGGCTTTGCATGCGTGTGGGAGTTTGCAAGCCGTGCAGGAGTTTAAGATTAAAGAGCTAGAGGATAGCAATGCCTAATGCTTTCAGCGCGCCCATTGAATGCATTTTGAGCAATGATGGGAAAAGCTTGACGCTTTTAAAGGGCTTTAAATTTGTGCGTTATGTGTCCAAAAATAGCAACTTGGTCTTTGAGGAGATTGTTGTGCCCGCTGGGTTTAGCTGCGATGGTTTTACCAATTTGGGGCTTAACCAGTTAGTGCCTAAATTTGGCAAGGGACTTAAATGCGCTATTTTGCATGATTATTTGTGCGTGCAAGCCCAACAGGGCAAGCATTCCCGCAAATACGCTGATGATGTGTTCTTAGAGGCGATGTTAGAGACTAAAGCCTTTGGCACATTCAAGGCGTATTTTTTGTATGGGTGTGTGCGGGGGTTTGGCATTGCTAAAGCCTTTGTGAACAACTACAAGAAAAGGAGCGATCATGCGAACCATTAATAAAATCATCATCCATTGTTCGGCGACCGAAAAAGAGAAGGACTTTTGTGCGGCGGACATTGATAGATGGCATAAGGAGAGGGGCTGGAAGTGTATTGGCTATCATTATGTGATCAAGCTAGATGGCACGATTGAGAAAGGACGCGCCCTTGCTGATGTGGGGGCGCATTGTGTGGGGCAGAATAAGGATAGTATTGGGATTTGCTACATTGGGGGGCTAGATAGCTGGAATAAATCCAAAGACACCCGCACGCCCAAACAAAAAGAGGCTTTAAAAGATTTGTGTTTGGAACTTAAAAAGCAGTTTTCTAATGCCAAATTTTACGGGCATAGGGATTTTGAAAAGGGTAAGGATTGCCCGTGTTTTGATGTGCGCACTTGGGTGCAAGATGAGGGCATTTAATGGATAATATGCAATTTTGTTCCATAGAAAACGCTTTAAAGCGTATGGAAAAGGTCGAGCGGTTTGGCTTGTTTATTATGTTTGTGGGCGTGTTGCAAATATGCGTTTTGGGTTTTATGCTGGTGGAGAGTTTTGTTCTCTTGCAAAATGCCAATGCCTCGGTCAATCATTTAGAAATTGTCAAGCAACAATTAGCCACGCTGGAAAAGAAAATTGATTTGGGCTTGGGCAAGGTTAAGCAACATGCAAGATAAGAAGTGGCACAATCATTCTAGCGCCGCCCCCATTGCGGGGGCTTTTTGTCAGTATAGTGGTTGGGCTAAAACCACTATAAGCGCTAGAATGACTAAAACTTTCATAGTTTGCTCCTTTCTGGAGCACCACCCACTGCGCTACCCTACCCTAGAGACAAGCCCTATACGCCAAATAGCCCAAAAAGAACAAACCATGTGTGCTTGCCCAAATTATACCCTAAAGTTCCCCCCATGCAACAAGACATCGTAATTTTGGGTTTAGCCCTCAAAGAGTATATGCCTTACTTTTTTATGCTCTTAGTGGGTTTTTGTGTGGGCGGGTTGTTTGTGTTGCGCACCATCAAAAACGAGGTTTTTAGCGGGAAGTGGGATAAAATCCGCTATATCCTTTGGGGCATTGGGAGCTCCATGCTGACTACTTGGATTAGCTTTGAAGCCATTATCTACTTTTTCCATTTGCCCATTGGCTTAAGCACGGCTATAGCGGGCGGGATTGGCTATATCGGTGCGGAGGTGGTGAGTGATTATGCCTTAAAGATTTTGGAAAAGAAAATCGGGGATAAGAAGTAGGTTGTTATGTTGGTTTTAGGTAAAATAGGATACAATAGCCCTCGTGGCGGGGCAAGCCCCAAAAGAGCCTGCCCCTTTTTTCAGTATAGCGGCGTGACCAGCACCGCTAAAACCACAAAGTCAAACCGCTATGGTATCCACCCAAACTATAACATAATGCCTAGCACAAGCTCCTTAAGGTGGCATGGTGTTTAGCCTTAGATACACCGCTATTGTCTTAGGCTTTATCGCCCTAATAGGGGGCGTGGTGGTCTTTGTGTGGTGGTTTCAAAGATTGTTGATTGAGCGGGAGAATTGCCGCATTAGTTTGGAAGCCCAAAATGCCGCCATTAAAGCCCAAGAGATTGAAACTAAAGCCTATGTGCAGGACTTATACAAACGCACCCAAGAGGTGCAAAAACGCTATGAATTGCCTTATCTCAAATTGAGCCAAGAAAATACCATACAATACAAGACCACAAAACACCATACAACACCACACAATACAACACAACACCATAAAATAAAATACCACACAATACAGAACAATACAACACCGCACCATACCATAACACAACACGCTAGCCTCCAGCCCGCCCAGAGTATCGCCCAAGAGGTTTTACGCCCCGTGCATTGCCCCATCGCCCAAGAGGAGTTGTTGAGCATCCAGAGGTACTTAGACATCTTTAAAAGGGGTGGGCAGTGAGCGTGTTAAGCAGAAAACCTAACGGAAACCCCCGCAAATGCGGGGGAACTCTAGCGGTTTTTTGCCCTTATCTCTTGAACTTCAAGATGAACTTAAGCCCAAAAAAAGAGATTTTAAGGCAAAATGAACGCATAGGGTTTTTGCTATTTTTGCCTGACATAGCAAACTCCCGTCTTGGTTTCACCCCCGCAAATGGGGGCATATTCATTTTAGCTTTTTCTCTCTTATCATGTGCTTTTTTGAGTGGCTGTATGCGTTTGTATAAGCCCGTGTATATCCCCACTAAGTGCAATGTCCCCAAACTAGAAAGACCCGCCCTAGATAGCCCGCTTTTAAGTGCTAACGTTAAGGCGTTATTGATCTACACCGAGCTTTTAGAAAAAGACCTAGATTTTTGCCGTGAGGGCAATCTTAACACAAAGGAGTTACATGGCACAGAGTCAATACGGCATTAACATTGAGTTTAAAAACCTAGCCCCCACACCGGCAAGAATCAATAACTCTAAGCCCATTGCCATTATTGGCGATGACACCAGCTTAGAGGGCGTGCATGTGGCTAAGAATATTGAGGAAGCTTTAGGCTTAGTTGAGGAGGGCTCAATTAAGGAGAGCCTTAAGGACATTGAGGCGACCGGGTTAGAAAGTCGTTTTGTGTTGAGTGGGTTTATTAAAGACCCCGATGAGGCCCAAAATGCTAAATTGGCTTTAGCTGCAGTTGATGCGCTCAAAAAAGTGGATCAAGAGCACCAGATCAAGCCTAAGTTTTTCTTAGCCCCCGGGTATGATAGTGCGGGCTTAGGGGTGGTCCTGAATAATATTGCCCAGCGTTTTAGAGGCATTTATGCCTTAGGGCTAGAGGGCAAAGATGAGGCGAGCGTAGAGCGTGAGATACAGAATATCACCACACATAGGGGCATTTTGAGCTTCCAAAATGTGCGCCGTTTAGATGGGGAGGAAAGACCCTTGAGCGCGTTTTTAGTGGCGTTGTATGCTAAGGTGATGGGCGAGGGGGAATTTGGCTTTGCTAAGACCTATTCTAACCGCACCATCGATGGCGTGATTAGCATTGTGGATACGGTGGAGTATATTTTAGGGCAGGACTGCGAGGCGGACAGATTGCGCGCTAAGGGCGTGAGTGTGTGCTTTGTGGATGATGGGATCCGCGCATGGGGGCGCCACACCCGCGATAAAGATTTGGGCATTGATAGCCTGCACACGATCGTGATTTTTGACACCATCATTGAGTCTATTCTAACCAGCCAAAAACGCGCCATTGATATGCAGCTAAACGATGCCTTGAAGGAAGTAACCGATAGCTTAGATGCCTTTTACCGGCGTTTAGTGGCTAATAATGTCGTGGTGGGTTACAACATGAGCGTGCCTGCTGATCTCAACACCAATGAAACCATTATGATGGGCGATCTGTATGTGCAGCAAGAGATTCAAGAAATGCCATTAGTGGGGCGGGTGGTTAATAAAATCTACCGGGTTAGCACTTATGGCACGGAGCTTATCAAACAAGTTAATGGCGCAGCCGCCACACAAGGAGCCTAAATGGAACGCATTGAGCCACAAGCCTTTACGGGCGGGAATGTTTTCATCGATGGCAATGGGTATAGCGGGCTTTTAAAGGATTTTGAGCCCCCTAAAATTGAGTTTGAAACTTTGGAGGCGAATGCCTCTATTGGCAAATACGAGCGGGCATTGCCCATTGTTAAGCCTCTAAGCTCTAAAATCACTTTTCAGGCCATTGACTCGCAGATTTTTAGCGTCTTGTCTAAAACCCAAGTCACCAAAATTGTCATTAAAAACAATGTGAGCGGGGCAGAAGATGATGGCTCGCCTAAAGAGATTCAAATCGAGGCGACTATGGAGGGCTCGATCAAGTCGTGTGAGTTGCCTAAAGCGGAAATGGGAAAGGAAGTAGAGATCAGCCTAGAGATGAGCGTGGTAACGCTTAGCTACAAGGTAGACAAAGAGGAGGTGATTAGCTATGACAAGGCTAACAGCGTGCTCAAAATCGATGGGGATGATCAATTCCAAGACATTAAAAATAACATCACATAGGAGACAAACATGCCATTAAAACCCCTTTTACTCAATAAAAAAACTTTCACCTTTAGGGACGGGCAGAGTGTGGAATTGCACGAACCCACTTTGTTCCAGTTGCAAAAAGCCAACAAGGCGGGCGATGATGTCGCCCAGATTAAAAGCCTTTTGTTTGACTGCACGATGGGCGAATTAGATGAGCGGTTTTTAAATGGCTTGCCTTTAGAGGAGTTTGAGCGTTTAGCAAAGCTGGTGAGTGAGTTTCGGGGTATAGATTCAAAAAACTTAGATCGGGTGTAGCCCTTTTGGGCTATGCCCTGCATTTTGGTTATCAGGAGTGCATGATGATGCAGATCAGCGAGTTTTTGGAATACGCCCATTTGGCTAAGGAAATTTTGGAAAAAACGCATGGGGTTAAGTAGATTAAGTGTGGGTTTAAGAAAATTGGATACGATGATCCCCGTGTTGGAGCCCACCTTTAAGGCGAGCCCGCCCTATTGGGCTAGTATAATGGCATTGTCAGTGCCACTATCAACACGAGCACTACAGCTAAACGCATGGCATCTCTCCTTTCTAAGATGCCAACCCCAGCATCTCTTAACCCGCCAAAAGCATCACGCTCTAGCTACCTAAAAAAATGCTCTGCATTTTCCCAAAGATGACACGAAAAGAGAGATACCATAGTATCCGCACTTTATTATAGCAAAGGAGTGCCATGCATAGCCACATTGTTTTTCACATGAAAATCATTAACAAGAGGTTTGGCAATTTTGCCAAATTTGCCCGCCACTGTGGGATGTTCTACACCGCACTTTTGCACAGAAAACGCAATCCCTACTACACGCGTTTAAACCATGCCACTATCTTTTGGCAAATGCATGATGATAAGGTTATCACCATTAATGAAGCCCATGTATGCAAACCGAATTAAGCGTTAGAATCACCCCCCAATTAGAGGCCTTTAGGCAGAGTATGCAGGCGGCCACGCGGGCTGTGTCTGTGCAAACCAGCGGGGGCATTACCAGCGGGGCGCAGATGGCACTGCGGGATTTACGCACCTCCCTTAACTCTAGTCTGCGTTTAGGCGACATTGCTAGCCAAGAAGTGCGCGCCATCAACACGCAATTAAGGCAGGTTAATACCGCCATCATCACCCAACGCTTTAATGAAAGCCTGAATCGCATTAAGGAGAGCATTGGGGGGGTGTTGGCGACCTTTGGCACGGCTAATGCCACTCTGGGCAAGCCCTTAAAGGCGAGTATTGATTTTGAAGACTCTTTTGCGAGTGTCAAAAAGGTCCTAGATGATGCCACCGATGATGTGAAACTCAAAGAGGGCGTGCTAAAAATGAGTGTGGATCTAGGCTCTAGCACCAAAGATTTAAACGCCATTTTGGAGAGTGCCGGGCAGATGGGTATTAAAGGCCATGAGGATCTGCTCAAATTCACTTCTACCGTGCAAAAAATGAGCGTGGTTTTTGACATCAGTGCCGATGAGGCGGGCAAGAGTATGGCTAATATCCGCTCGATTTTGGGGCTTAGTATGGATGAGATGGTGGAATTGGGGGACACCATCAACCATGTTTCTAATAACACCACCGCTAAAGCCGGGGATATTATCGATATGCTCAAACGCTTAGGGGGCACGGGTAAGGACTTTTTTGCGGTGGGTAAGAATTTTGGGCTCACCGCCAAGCAGGTTACCGGGCTAGGATCGGCGATGTTGGATTTGGGGATGACCCCGGATGTGGCCAGCACAGCATTAAGCGCAATGCTCAATAAATTACAAGCCGGGGGCAAGCCCTTTAAGAAGTGGTTTGATGAGATGGGAATGGACTTTGAGGAGTGGTCAGAATTGCGCGCTAAAGACCCCTCAAAGGCTCTAAGGGGCTTTTTTGACAATATCAACCAGCTAGACTCCACCCAAAAGACCAATGCGCTTAAGGATATGTTTGGCTTAGAACATTTGGGCAAACTTAAAACCTTGACGGGGTCGCTAGAAAAATACGATAAGGCGATGGAGTTGGCTACCAGTAACAAGAGTAAGGGCTCTATGGAGGAGGAGTTCCAAGCCAAAGCAGCCACCACCGCCCATGAGCTCAAACGCTTAGGCGCGCAAATGGAGGTGATGTGGATCACCATTGGGGATGCGCTCTTGCCTGTGGTGAATAAAATTTTGGTGGGCTTTAGAAAACTCTTAGAGCCCATTAGCGCATTTGCCCAACAACACAAGGGCTTAACTAAGATTGTGATGTTTGCTATTGGCGGCCTATTGCTTTTTAAAGCGGCCATTATTAGTTTGGGTATCTTAGGGCCTTTAATGTCTGTTATTTTCACCCCGCTTTTAAGGGCTTGGACTTTAATGCGTTTTAGCATTTTGGGGAATGTGGCGGCTCTTTTGTGGCATAAGGCGGTGAGTGTGGGGGGGGCTATGATCAATGCGGCTAGCCGGGGGGCGGTGTTGCTCTTAGGGGGGGCTTATCGGCTCTTAAGCGGTCAAATTGCTCTAAGCACGATTGCCACGCGTGTTTTTGGCTTGACCTCTATGCTAGCGGCCAATCTCTTTGGTGGGGCGATGAAATTAATGCGTTTAGCCCTAATTGCATCGGGCATTGGGGTTTTAATCGCCTTAATTGGGCTAGCCATCTATGCCATTGTGGAAAATTGGGATAGCATTAAGGGCTGGTTTGTGGATTTTTGGAATGGCTTGAAAATCCACATTGTGGCGTTTTGGGAAAAGCTCAAGGCGGTGTTTTTTGCGGTGCTGGACTGGTTTAAGCCCATTATTGGCTTTTTGGAAACCGCCTTTAATGCGTGGATTGAGGCTTTGGTGTGGCAGTTTAACGCCTTGAAGGCAGCCTTTATGGCTGTGCTTAATTGGCTCCAGCCTGTTATTGATTTTATTAAGGGGCTTTTTGGCGCGTGGGTGGGGGATATTGTTGCCCAATTTGATGGCCTGAAAACCAGTTTTAGCGGGGTGTTTGCGTGGTTTGAGGCGTGCGCGCAAGGGCTGGGGGGTATTTTAATCGCCATTAAAGATTATGTGGCGCAAGCTTGGCAAGGGCTCTTAGAGTCAGTCCAGCCCATCATTGACTTTTTAATGCGCGCATATAACTGGTATAAAGACATTTTTTCGGGTGTGTTGGGCAAGGTGGCGGGGGCTTTGGGCTTTAGTGTAGATGTCAAAAGTGCCCAGCAAGAGAGCCAAAAACTAGGCCCGCCCCCCTCAGCTAATATGCTATCTACCCCACCCAAAACAGCCCAAAAGAGCGCCTTTTTGGATTTTGATTACAGCAAAATAGGGGAGCAAAAAAGCCTAGAAGTGGCGAACAAAGCCGATAATAGCGTGAAAAATTCGCATAACACCCAAACAATCAACATCTACACCCAAAGCGACCCCCAAAGTATCGTGGGGGCGATCAAGCAGAGTAGCATTGGGCAGTATAGCTACGCTGATGAGGATTGAATATGGATAGAATCTTAAATGATATGGCGCGCTTTTGCCGTAATGCGCTAAACCGCACCTTGACTAAAACCGCCAAAAGGCAAAGGGATTTAATCCGCACAAAATACAGCCTCTCAAACAAGACTTTAAGGCGTTATACCAAGATGAAAAAGGCCAAAATAGATGATTTGGAGATCACAATCCGCAATGCCACTTATAGGCTAAGTCTGAATCGCTTTAAACGCCTGCAAAAACGCACGGGGGTTTTGGTTAAGGTGGGTCCCACACAAAGGCTATTTATCCAAGGGGGGTTTTTGGCTGCCAAGCGGGGCAAACAAAGACAGCGGGGCAAGGGCTTTTTAGCCACCCAAAACCCCCAAAGTTTTAGCGGGATTACTACCACTTCGGGCACGCTTTATAGTTACGCGCGCCAAAGAGCCCCTAAGGACCGATCGGCGTTTTATTTCAAAACTAAGCCCTTCAATTTAATCGCTAGAGAACAAAATGACCGCCTCTTATCTGATGCCAATGTAATTTTTGCCCAAGAACTTAGCCGTGAGTGAAAAAAAGATTGTAGCCTTGCAAGGGGAGCGATGGGATAGCCTCTTTTTCAAGCATTATGGGCACTTAGAGCAACAGGGCTACACCAGCGGGTATAATGCTTTTTTGTTGGCCAATGTTAAACTGCTGTCCATTGATGTTTTTGCAGGTGGGGAGGTGGTGAATTTGCCCATCTTGGAGACAATAGAGGAGGGCGATGACATTGTGCCCTTGTGGGAGGATTGAATGCAAACATACTTAGCCCCCCAATGGCGCATTAAATCTAAAGTGGGCGTTGTGGTGGAAAGTTTGAGCTATACGGACTATGAAAAGGATAATACCGACACTTTGAGCTTGAAGCTCGCCCCCAATTCCAAAATGCCCAAATTTGGCGATCGGTTAGATTTGTTTTTGGGCTGGAACAAGTTGTATTTCTTTGGGGGCTTTTATGTTTCTGCCATCAAAGAGAGTTACAGGCACGGCTTTAGCATTGATGCGACCAGCATTAACTTTAATAAAGAGCTCAAAGAAAAGAAAAGCCGCACTTTTAAAAATAAGAGTGTGGCGGACATCTTGCGCTCTATTGCCAGAGAACACGGCTTGAAGTCTAAAATCTCTTTTGAGCATGCCAGCTCTGTTTGGAATGCTTTAGAACAAATTGATGAAAGCGATAGCGCGCTGTGTATGCGTTTGGCTAAGGAATATGGCTGTAGCTATGCCATTAAGAATGACACGCTGATTTTCATTGATAGGGACATCAAACAATACAAACGCCCCCGCTATAAAATCGATGCGGATAGCTGTATCAGTTTGGATATTGAATACATGGTTACCAAGCACTTCAAAAGCGCAGAAGTGGCTTTTACGGATAAAAACGGGCAAGAACACACCATTATTATAGGTTCAGGCCAACAGCCCAAAAAGCGCATGAGCGTGCATGCCAACACCCAACAAGAGGCGTTAGTGATAGGCAAGACCCGCCTAAAAGAGATCAACACGGCTAAAACAAAGGGCACTTTAAGGGCGTTGGGTCAGGTATTGTTTGCAGGTGGGTTATTGGAGCTTAAAAAGGGCAAGAAAAAGGAGTTGCATTTGATCACCCAAGTCCAACACAGCCTAGATAAAAGCGGGTGGGTGATGAATTTGACTTTTGAGAGCGCAATTAAGGGCAAATAATGGCAGATATAGGCAAAATCATTAAGATTGACAAGTATTTATTCAAAGTGGATCACAACATCCCTAGTTTGGATTTTGAATACTCGCTAGGTATCAACAAAGTCGAAACGCTTTCTAAAAACTTTTATTTGAAACTAGGGGGCAATGAAAAGCGCATCAGTTTCAGTGCCACGCTGTTTTTAGAGCAATTAAAGGAGTTTGATGGGCTGATTGCCAAAGTTCAGGCTAGAAAACCGCTCAAATTTTCCACCCTAGAGAGCACACGCACGCAAAAGATTATCATTGATAAATTCTCTAGCAGTGTGAAAGATTGGGTCTTAGTGGCACAAAACAAAATCACCTTTTACACCCGCACTTTTAGTATTGGGGGGGTGATTTTGTAGACTATTTTCCCCATCCTAGCACCCCCCTATGGGGACACAATGGGGACAAGCCCTAAAAAACACCTATTTTAGGGGTGTATGGGATAAACCCGCAAAGCATTTTCTTAGCCTTTTCTTGCCCATTCACATACTGATCCAAATAGACTCTAAGCCCTTTGACAGAACGATCATTGGGATCTACACTGGCAATAGTTTCGATCTCTTTTTTAAAAGTAGTGGTTTTGGAGAAATTGGAGATTGCAATATTATTTTTGCTTGGCAAAACCTGTGTTTTTAATGGATCTCTTGTCAAGGCACATTGTAAGGCATTTAAAAGAGATTCAAAAGTTTTCCGATCGCTTTGCAAGTCAGATGCTCTAGTATGCCCTCTAAACTCGATATCTAACCCATTAGCCTGCTGATCGCTTAAAAAAGTTTGCAAGTCAAAAAAACGCGCACGGCAAGAGATGGTGAAACAATCATCGTCTGTAACTTGATAAACAAGAGCCACATTAGCTTTATGGCGATCAAGCAAGCGATAAGCTAAGAGTCCTAGAAAACCCAAAGGCAAAGCAGCATTACCAGCCACGACTAACCCATCTGCATATTCTGTGGCACGCAGATCAGCAAGTAATTTTCTGTTGAACTCAAGTCGCTTTCTGTTGTAATCATTAAGAATGCTAAGACTAGCCTCACACTTGGGATTAAGACAATAGTAGAGAGCATAGTATTGGGTGTGGTTGTATTCTTTTTTGTCTAGCTTTAGACCACTCAAACGCCCAGAACTATTAATCACATTAATAAAGTGAAAACTATATTGGTAATTTAAATTTTCCCATGTGTTTTTGTCTGTGCCGATCAGTTGTTTGATAGCCATGTGTTTGGGATTAAGCACTCTCTTGTAATAAGGGCGGTTACAATCATCTAGGGGAATATAACTACTCAACAACCCCACGCTTGCTAACTCTAAAGCATCTTCACAATCCTCCAATCCTAGCATTTCCTTAAAAAAATGGTAAGCCACCAAAGAGCTGCTGTAACTATGAATACCCGCTTTTTCAGGGTTATACTGGTAAGCCCGTGTCTTTGTAGGCGTGTGATTATCGGTGATAATGATGTTCTCAAAAAATTTAGAATATTTTTGCAAAATGCTCTCTTCTACCACAACTAAGCCAATACTCACTAACAAGGGTTTTAGGTTGTCATGTTTTTGCAGAATATTTTTGTAACTCGTCTTGAGATATTCTAGGAAGTCTTGAGAAGAACCAAATTCACATGCCATCAAACAGGACTCGTTATTGGCAATCTCATCCAAAGCCACCAAGCTCAAACCATGCCCATGGGCGTTGCGATTAGGACTATAAACATAAACCCTACTCTCTGTACCTGACCTTTTTAAAAGAGTTACTACACTGCTAGCCGTTCCTACAAACCTATAAAACCGCATAATATCCTATAAAATTCTATCAATAGAAAAAAATTTAAGCGGTTTCTGTTGTATTCCTGTTTCCACCATGCTGGTTACTAGACCATTGCTTTGGCAATCGTCCAATAGAGCCGTCATGTCCGCTAGGCTAATTCAGTGGGAACTCCACTTACTAAATGCTTTGCGAGGTTTAAACTCGCGTAAAATCTCTATCAATCACCGCCCCGCACGCCCCACACTGATACACTCTATCGCTAAGCATTAAATCCTTTTTCACATTGCCACAGCTAGAACAAGTC
>NZ_FZLB01000062.1:0-16556 GCF_900196775.1 Helicobacter bizzozeronii | reverse complement strand
GGGGAGGCTGGGGGCTCTGGGCTAGGCTCTTTGGGTTCGGGGTCTTCCTCGATTTTGGGCTTGAGGCTAGCACTCACAAAAATGTCTTTGGATTTTAAAAAGGCTTGCAAGATTTGCAAGGAGATAGCCGAGCGCAAAGGCAAGGCATTGTAAGCATCGGCAAGATAAGAGATAAACAAACGCATCCCGTCTTTCTCAGGCATGATAAAGACTTTGGGGCTAGCATCCACATTGCGGAAGGCGTATTTGGTGCGCATTTTGCTAAATTGGGCTTGTGCCATTTGGCTATAGGATTGGGCGTTGGTGGTGGCAATCTGCGTGGCGATTTCAATAGCCTTTTGGTGGTTAGAATCAAAGGTTAAAAAAAACTCTAGGCTATCCCAAATGGTTTTGCTCCCCAAATGGCTACAATTAGACAAAAGCCCGGTGAAGATGTAATTATTGGGTACAAAAATAATCCGCCCCGCACGCCCGTTGTTTTTGATGTAGGTCGTTATCGTAACATCTTCAAAAATGGTGGTGTAAAGCATGGAAATATCCAGCACATCGCCCACATAGGTATTCCCATCTTTAGAGACTTGTACGCGATCGCCCACATGCAAATTGCCCCTTAAAATCAAGGTCATCCAGCCTAAAACACTCATGAATAAATCCCGCATGGCAATGGCAAAACCTGCACCCATAAACCCGATCGCTGTAACAAGATAGGAGACATTTTCTAGGTAGGAAAACAAGAAGATTAAGACGATCACATTGGCATTGATGAAGTTAATCGCCTTATTAATACTATACGATCGTTCATCATCGTATAAATACTTGTGGCTAAGTTTTTTAAGTCCCCAAGCCAACAACACGCTACACAACACCACCAACAAGACATATAAAAGTTTGAAAAGCTGGTCTTTGATCTGGTCTTTGATACTTTGATCGGCTTCTTGGATGTCTTTAGCATAAGTGTCTAGGCTGGCTTTCAAAAGACTTTGGGCGTTTGAAAACTCAATGATCTTGATTTGTTCTTGGTAGAGAGGAGTCGCCCATTTTTTGGGTTGCAAGGCTTGTAATTCCTTGAGAATCTCTAATTCTTGGGTAAGCAAGTCTAGCACTTGGTGCAAACTCTTTTGATGCCCCTGCATGGTGGTGTATTTGATCTTTAAGGACTTGATAAAAGAGAGCGCCCCGATGATTCCAAGAGGGCTAGTGACATTGGGCATGTTGGTGATGGCGGGCTTTTCAACCAAGTCTTTAAAGGGGTGGGTTTTATAGAGGTCTAAAAGTTTCTCTTGGTGCTGGAGGGCTTGGAGGCTATGTTTAAGCGCATTGATCTCTAAGGGGTCGCCCTTTTGTTCTTGGAGTTTTTTTAATCTCTCTTGGATTTTTTGAATCTCGACAGAAATCCTGCCATAACTCTCAAAATTCTTAAACTTTTTGAGCCAAATATTATCGCTAGTTTCTAGCTGGTGTTGGAGATGAGAGAGTTTGGTTTGCAAGTCTGGCGTATTTTCTGCCCCCAGCATGCCTAAAAAAATCCCCATAACTAAAAGTGCCCTTAACACTAACTCCATGCTTTTAAAACCTCCGTAACGATGTCTTGTGGGGTGTCCTCTATGAGTTGAAAGCCCCCGATCTTTGTAGGCAACACAAATCTAGGGCGATCCACATTTTTTTTATCCATGCATAAATCTTGGTAGAAAGCCTCTATATCGGGCACTTGGTAGCTAAAGTTGAGGTGATAAAACTCTAACAGAGCGTTAATTTGCTCGCTTGTGCGTTTATCAAGTAGCCCTAATTTGACCGCTAGGGCATTTGCCATTTGCATCCCCACCGCCACCGCCTCGCCATGCAAAAAGCCTTGATAATTCTGCTCCTTTTCAATGGCATGCCCGAAAGTGTGCCCGTAATTGAGCCCCATACGCAAATGCGCCTCTTTTTCATCTTGGGCGACCACTTGTGCCTTGATCGCCACACTTTTAGCAATGCCTGACTCTAGGTGTTGCTCTAGGGGGTGGGTTTTGAGCCACTCAAAATAATCTAGATCAAAGCAGACCGCCTTTTTAATCATCTCAGCAATGCCCGCTTTAAACTCCCTTTTAGGCAGAGTTTGTAAAAAACTAGGGTCAATATAGACCGCTTTTGGGGGGTGGAATGCCCCGATTAAATTTTTGCCATAGGCGTTATTAATGCCCGTCTTGCCCCCAATACTGGCATCCACTTGGGCTAAAAGCGTGGTGGGGACAATTTCAAAGCCAATGCCCCTTTTATAAATGGCACTGGCAAAGCCTGTTAAATCGCTCACCACGCCCCCACCCAAAGCCACCATGCAATCAGCACGGCTCAAATTAGCCTCAAAGGCGGACTCTAAAACGCCCTCTAGGGTGGCTTGGTTTTTATGCGCCTCGCCAGCAGGGATCACATGGCTAAAAACTTGGGGGGCATTGATTTTTTCTAGGAATTTGTCTAAATACAAGGGGGCAACTACACTATCACTCACCACCAAAACTTTACCCGTATGACTAATTGGGGGCAGAGCACCAATATAAATAGGATAATTAAGGGTATTAACTAACATCATTCTGCCACCGGGATAAACATTTGGGGGTGCGCATCGCTTAAAAAAGCAATTTGCTCCACTTTGGTAGAAAACATCCAAAAGGGGCGGAGCTGGGGGATACACGACTCAAAGGGTAAAAATTGCAAAACGGGGGTTTCTAGTTTGCGCAAGAATAAAACAGGATTTTTTATATGCGTGCGGATCACCTTGATTTTACGGCTATAAATGTGGGAGAGGTGCTCGTAATTTTTAATCACTTCGGTTTTGTAGCGTTTGTCAGGGTCAAAATCATATAAGAGCATGTCTAAATTCATCTGCCCGCACACATCAAACATCACCGATGAGATGTCCTCATTTTCTTCCATATCTTCGTTTAAGACCACCATGCCCTTTTCAATGCCCCTAAGCCCCTTGGCATTGGTTTTAAAAACCGGCGTGGCGATCTCAAAGAGCACACGGCGGTTGTGGTGGTGTTCAAAAATTTCTTTACCCACTACAGCCAAACCAATCTTTTTTTGGCTATCGGTTTGTAATTTGTCAATAAAATGCATGCCCTGAAAATCCACGATAACACGGGTATCTTGGCATTCCACATTGCGGATTTCTTGCATGACATGCCCATCTGTGGGGTTGAGCACTTGGATGTAGAGCATGGTGCTCTTGAGCTTTTCATGCAAGATGAGGGCTTGATCGATGTCGCGCATGAGGGCGTGCGTGTCTTGCAAGCCCATATCCACATACAAATAAATGTCCCGCCCAAAGGGCACGGGGAATTGCCCCACATTGCTTTTAACCTGCAAATACAAACTATTGAGCGCGTCGGGATTGCCCACGACCAAGAGCTGATCGCGGGGTTGAATCACCATGGAGGAATGGCTAAGATGGAACTCGTTTTTGCGATAAACCCCCACGATCTTATAATCTTTTTGGCGCAGTGATCCCAAGTGTCGGTAAGCAAAGACACTCCCAAAGGGCACGCCAATTTCCATCACCTCGCCTTGTTCTAGCCCGAAGCCTTGCGGGACACTGGGGACATTGGGCAATTTGGCGATGAATTTTTGGGCGATAAACTGGGTGCGATCGATCAATAAGAGGCGATCGTCCTTGATGTCCTTAAATGCGCTGGTATCCTCCAAACTCAAAATCATGCGGATTTCTTTGGTTTTGTTGCGGATGATCTCATAGAGCGCACGCTGTTCTTTGGCATCTTCCATGATGATAAAAATATCATTAACATTGGCATCTAAAAAGGGGTAAAGCTTGTAGGCTGAGGTGGGATCAAAAAAATGCACTTCAAAGGTGCTGGGCAGACTAGCAGGTAAGCAAGTTTGATCTTTAGTGATCACCAAATAAAAGTTATTGCTAAAATACTTGGAAACCACCACTTCCATAAACTTCTTAGCCACCTTGCCCTCTAAAATCAACGCAACCTTCTTCATGCCTTTTCCATGCTATGATCTCTAGCTTTTATTATATAGTAAAAAAGGTGATCTAATGGATTTTTGCTTAGAGGGGCAAGAGGGGCATGCACGCGCGGGCACTTTGAAACTAGCGCATGGCATTGTGCCCACCCCTATTTTTATGCCCGTAGGCACGCAAGCCAGCGTGAAAAGCCTAGATGCGCTAGATTTGCAAACGCATTTAAAAGCCCCGATCATTTTAGGCAACACCTACCATTTATATTTGCGACCCGGAGCCAGTATCATTCAAAATCTGGGCGGGCTGCATGGTTTTAGTGGTTTTCAAGGCAATTTTTTAACCGATAGTGGGGGTTTTCAAGCGTTTTCGTTACACACACACACCAAAGAGCACCCTCAGGGCATTGTTTTTAAATCCCACATTGATGGGAGCACCCACCTTTTCACCCCCTCTAAAGTCCTAGACACCCAATACGCCCTTAATAGCGATATTTGCATGGTGCTAGATGATTTGGTGGGCTTGCCCGCCCCCTTTGAACGCTTAAAATTAGCGGTGCAAAAAACCACACAATGGGCTAAAGAGAGCTTGGAGCACCACAAAGCCCATGCAAGGGCGACAAATTATATTTTTGCCATTGTGCAGGGGGGGGTTAGCCATGAATTGCGCAAAATCAGTGCGTTGGATTTATGCGCTTTGGATTTTGATGGGTATGCCATAGGGGGGTTGGCTGTGGGCGAGAGTGCCCAAGAGATGTATGCGATCATTGAGCACACCACAGAGTTTTTGCCCCCCCACAAGCCCCGCTATTTAATGGGTGTGGGCACGCCCCAAGATTTATTAGAAGCCATTGAGCGGGGCATAGATATGTTTGATTGCGTGATGCCCACACGCAATGCACGCAATGGCACGCTTTTTACCCGTTATGGCAAACTCTCCATTAAAGCACAAGCGCATAAAGAGAGCCCAGAGCCTTTGGATAAAAATTGTTCTTGTTACACTTGCCAACACTATTCTAAGGCTTACTTGCACCATCTCTTTAAAGCTAGGGAGTTGCTCTACTTTAGGTTAGCCAGCCTACATAACTTGCATTTTTATTTGGAGTTGGTGTGGGGGGCTAGGGAGGCGATTTTAAAGGGAGAGTTTGCCGGCTATAAAGCCCGCATGCTGGAGTTTTATTAGTCTTTTTGGTTGCGTAAAAAGGTGGGTTTGTCCAAATCCACGCCATTAAAGGTTTCCCCATTGCTGGCTATTTTCAAATTCTCTAAGGCGCTCTTAGAGAGGCTAAAGGAGGGCTTAGACTCCCCTTCATCTTTATTTTCAATGGGTTTTTCAAAGCCAGTCGCCACAATGGTTACCTTGACATGATCGGTGGGCGTGTTGGTGGAGGTGCATTTCCCAAAGATAATATCGGCATCCTCATCCGCCATCGACTCCACAATGCTAACCGAGTTGGTGATCTCTAAAAGCGGGTAATCTGGATGGCATTCAAAATTAATCAACACCCCCATTGCGCCATTGATGGAAACATTGTCAAACAAGGGGGAGGCGATGGCATTTTCCACCGCCACAGTGGCAGCATTCACCCCCGTAGCCTCACCTATACCCATCAAAGCCAACCCGCGGTGATTCATCACCGTTTTAAGGTCTGCAAAATCCACATTAATATCATTTTCCCCATAGTTGATAATCATGCTCGAGATGCCATTAACCGCCTTAGCTAGGATATTATCTACCTCTTTAAAACTCTCTTTGATCCCAGCGTTCTTGTCAATAAAGCCAATGAGCTTTTCATTGGGGATCACCACAATCGAGTCGCTCACCGCCTTGAGTTCTTTTAAGCCCTCTTCAGCAATGCGGGCGCGTTTTCTGCCCTCAAAGCTAAAAGGTTTGGTCACCACAGAAACCGTGAGCGCACCCGAATCCTTAGCAATTTGGGCGATCACAGGGGCTGCACCCGTGCCCGTGCCCCCACCCAAGCCCGCTGAGATAAAGACAATGTCTGCACCAGTTACCATGTTTTTGATCACTTCCACGCACTCTTGAGCGGCTTGTTTGCCCACCTCTGGTTTCATGCCAGCACCCCTACCCCCGGTGATCTTTTCGCCTAAGCGGATTTTATTCTTAGCTGTAGAGGATTTGAGAGCCTGCCCATCTGTGTTGGCTACAATCAACATGATGTCCTTATAAGTGCCCGTTGCTATTAAATGGGCGATCATATTCGATCCACCCCCGCCCACACCGATCACAACAATCTTTGCCCCATTGGTCTCAAAGATTTCCTCTACGCCTATCTCCATTTCATTCAACATCGCCACAACCCTTCTTCAAAATAACTTAGAGCCCCATTCTCTGATCCGTTGGAAAAATCCTGCCTCTTTAGGCGTTTCATAGGGATACATTATATCTTTTTTCCGCTCCTTTATCTCCTTGTTTGTCTCCCCCGTATGTTTTAAATTTGTCAAATCGGTTTCGATATAGTTGCGTTCAGGCGTGTAGGTAAAAGCGGGCTGGGCGTTCTGCTTGATCTCTTTGTAGCGGATTGTTTTTTCCGAGTCTTTTTCATAGTTGGTATGCCCCCCAGCTCCATATAAGATCAAGCCGATTGCTACCGAACTTGTGGGGTCTTTGAGCTCCTCAAATAAACCACTCACCTCGATGGGCTTGGCAATGCGCACCGGGACATTCCCAAAGATCGCCGAAGCCACATGCCTAATGCCCTCCATGTGAGTCATGCCCCCGGTCAAAACCACGCCCCGCCCCAAGCTATCTTTAAGCTTGCTGCTGATGAGGGCGTTATTAAGCAAGTTAAACACCTCTAAAACACGGGTGTTGATGATCTCATGGACAAATTTTAGCGAAAAGCGGTTTTTTTTGTTTTCTGCCCCCACAGCGGGCACTTCGATCTCTTGATCGCTCTCCTCAGCCATCAAATTACCATATTCGCGTTTGACATACTCAGCAGCCCCTAGGGGCGTGTGCAGCCCAATGGCCAAATCATCTCTGATGTGCTCCGAGCCCACCGGGACATAGCTATTAAAGCGCATCGAAGAGCCCTCATAGACCATGATATTACAAGTGCTCCCCCCAATATCAATGCATGCCACCCCCAAAGCGCGCTCATCCTCACTCAAGGTAGCAATAGAAGCCGCATAGGCACTCAAAACAATGTTTTCAATCTTAACCCCGGCTAGCTGGATGGTGCGCCGTAGATTTTCTAAACTGCTGTGTTGCACGGTAACAATGTGGGTAAAAACCTCCAGCCTAGACCCGCTCATACCCATCGGGTCCTCAATATTGTCTTGATTATCCAATTTGAACTGGTAGGGCAAAATGTGAATCACTTCATGCCCGCTAGGAATAGCCGCATTGTGCAAGGCGGTATCCAGCGCGCGGTTGATTTCTTTGAGCGTGATCTCGTTGTTGGGCACATTGATGATCCCCGAACTATTCACGCTTTGGGTATAAGCCCCCGAAATGGAGACGATCGCCTTTTCCACAAAATCTAAACCCGCCATGCGTTTGGCATCTTCAATGGCTTTTTTGACAATTTCGCCGGCTTGACTAATATTGCTAATACTCCCCTTGCGCACGCCTTCGGATTTTTGCACACTCGCTCCGATCACCTGTGGTGCGCCGTCCTTGATCTCAGCGATGATGGCGCAAATCTTGCTAGAACCAATATCCACACCTAGTATGATCGGATTCAAGACCTACTCCTGCAGATTCTTAGCATAGAGGGTAATCGGATATTGTGCCCTTAGCATGGACACCAGCACCCCATCAAAAGATTGCGCCTTGAGATTGCCAAAGGCTTCTTTTAATGTATGCGTGTCCTTGAGGGTGTGTTTAAAATCTTGGGCGTAGATTTGATAAAGCACCGCCTTAGGTCCCTCTAAGATCACATACCCCTGCTTGTAGGGTTGGTTAAAAATGTGGCGCACCAATTTTTGGGATTGCTCAGGACTCAAATCATGGATACTGCCTTGAAAATCTGAGGTGATGGTGCCGATGTCCTCTCCTTGAAAATTTTTAACCTGCTGGCTGGCTTCTTTCTCTAATTGCTCTTTTTGTTGGATCGCACTCAGAGCAGCGCGCACCTGAGCTTGAGCCTCCTTAAAAGTTTGGATTTGGTTGCTATCCTTAGTGCGCAATTTCACCACCAACCACCCGCCCTCATAACTCTGTGGCTTGAGCACCTCGCCCACTCGCAAGGCTTGGATTTTTTGGTTGATTTCTTCTGAATAGGGTAGGTTAGTCAAAGTTTGGGCGTTGGGCTTGAGGGTGTTTTTTTTGAGTGCTAAATACTTTTCTAGGGCGAGCTCTTGGGCTTTGTGGAGCAAGTAGGCTTGTTGCACCTTGTCTTTCACATGCTCAAAATCCTCTAACTTGCCCCCCTTGCTATAAGCACTCTTATTTTTTTGGTAATAATCTTGCAACTGCTGGGTAGAAACACCCGCTTTCAGCTCCTCAGGCTTAACCTCCACACTCTCAAGAGTGTAGCTGGGGGGTTTCTTGTAGGTGTTTTTGTGTTGTTCGTAATAGCTTTTAAGGTCGCTTTCTTTTAAAACCACCGCTTGGGGTTCTAGAATCTTAATACGCACCTTGTCTTGGAGTTGCAACGCCCATAAGAACGAGTCGAACTCTAAGGGGGTGGTGGCTTTGGGGAAGAGGGCAGAAATTTTTTGCAAGATCAAAGCATTTTTGACATTGTCTTCAAAGGCACTGGGGCGGTAGTGATTCTCTTGGAGGATTTTTTTATACAAATCTTCATCAAAATGCCCGTCTTTTTGGAACATGCTACTCTTTTTGATCTCAGCGATGATCTCATCAGAACTCACACCCAAGCCCAAATCTAGGGCGAGATTTTTCAGTAAGGCTTGGTTGATGAGCACTTGGAGCGCGCTGCGTTCTAAGCCCATCGCCTTAATTTGCTTTTCATCTAAATCTTTGAAATTGGGGATGGATTGGCTATAGGTGTCTATAAGTTGCTTGTAAGCCATGTCTAGCTCTTCTTGGGTGATCAAAACACGCCCGACCTTAGCCACATTCCCGCTTGCAAAAGAAAAATTATACTGCCCCCAGCCAATCATACCCGCTGCCACAAAAGCAATCGTGCTCACCCAAATTGTAACCACAAGGTATTTTTTATGCTTTTGCATCCACGCGATCAAGCCCTATCCTTTGCCCTAAAATTGCCCTAAATGCACTATTTTAATGCAAACTGACTAAAAGCATGCTTTAATTTTAACCCAAATGGACGATATAGGCACTTATGAGTAATGCTAAATGGAATGCCCTAGATTTAAAATATATTTGGCATCCTTGTAGCCAAATGCATGACCATGAGAGCCTGCCTTTAGTGCCTATCAAGCGTGCAGAGGGTGTCTATCTTTACGATTTTGATGGGCGTGCCTATATTGATGGTATCAGCAGTTGGTGGGTGAATCTCTTGGGGCACAACCACCCCTACATTAACCAAAAACTCCAAGAGCAATTAGAAAATTTAGAACATGTTTTGTTGGCAGGTTTTACCCACCCCCAAATTATCCGCCTCTCTGAGCGGCTTTGTGTATTGAGCGGGTTTGAAAAATGCTTTTATGCGGACAATGGGTCTGCTTGTATTGAAGTCGCCCTTAAAATGAGTTACCATGCCCACTTGCTAGAGGGGCAACACAGACCCAAGTTTTTATCTCTTGAGAATAGTTACCATGGCGAAACTTTGGGGGCTTTGAGCGTGGGGGGCGTGGGGCTGTATAAAGACACCTACAAGGGGCTATTTTGCCAGCAACTACAAACCCCCGTGCCCCAAAATGATGCCGATGTTGCCAATGCCCTACAAGCCCTAGAAAAGATTTTAGACAAGGAACACCAAAATATCAGTGCTTTTATTTTAGAACCCTTGGTGCAGTGTGCCGGGCAGATGCACTTTTATAGTGCGGACTTTGTGTGCCAAGCTAGCCAAATGTGCCAAGCTTTGGGCGTGCATGTGATCTTTGATGAAATTGCGGTGGGTTTTGGGCGCACGGGGACTTTATTTGCTTACCAGCAATGCCAAACTAAACCCGATTTTCTATGCCTCTCTAAGGGGATCACGGGGGGGTATTTGCCCCTAGCAGTTGTGCTCACCAAAAATGAAATTTATCATAAATTTTACGCTCCATACACAGAAAATAAAAGCTTTTTACACTCCCATAGCTATACAGGCAATGCCCTAGCCTGTGCGTGTGCTAATGCGACCCTAGATCTCTTAGAACAAGAGCAGATTTTAGAGAAAAACAAGACCCTAAGTTTGTATATCCAAGCTTGTATGCAAGATCATTTGGGGGGCTTAAAAGGGGTAACCAACCTGCGCGCTCAGGGCATGATCTTTGCCTTTGAGTTAGAGGGTTATTGCCCCTCTAAGCGTTTAAGTCTTGCCATTTTTGAAAAAGCCTTGCAAAAAGGCTTGCTTGTGCGCCCCCTTAATAACACGATCTACCTAATGCCCCCCTATGTCATCACTCCAGAGCAAGCCCTCATGGCAGTGCAAGCAATCCAATCTCTCATCTTGGAGCTAACATAACTTTTAAGCATCATTAGAGTATAATGGCACATTTTATAGCGATTTTCTCACTAGAGCCTTAAGGGAGTGCATGCAAAATAAGCAACATAAAAAGAAGCGTGTTTTGGTTAAATTTTCTGGTGAAGCCCTAGCTGGTGAGAGTCATTTTGGGATTGATATTCAGATTTTAAGCTATATTGCCAAAGAAATCAAACAATTAGTCGAACATGGGATTGAAGTGGGGATTGTCATTGGTGGGGGGAATATCATTCGGGGCGTGAGCGCGGCTAAGGGGGGGATTATCCGGCGCACCAGCGGGGATTACATGGGCATGTTAGCCACGGTCATTAATGCGGTCGCCATGCAAGAAGCCCTAGAGCACATGGGGCTAGATGTGCGGGTGCAAAGTGCGGTTGAAATTAAGGAGGTCTGTGAAACCTACATCTACCGCAAAGCCATCCGGCACTTGGAAAAAGAACGCATCGTCATCTTTGGGGCGGGCACAGGCAACCCCTTTTTCACCACCGACACAGCCGCCACGCTTAGAGCCATTGAGATTGGGGCAGATTTGATTGTGAAGGCAACCAAAGTCGATGGGATTTATGACAAAGACCCCAATAAATTTGAAGACGCTAAGAAAATCGACACCTTGAGCTATAATGATGCCTTGATTGGCAATATTGAAGTGATGGATGACACCGCCATCTCTCTAGCCAAAGATAATAAACTCCCCATTGTGGTCTGCAACATGTTTAAGAAAAATAATCTTTTGCATGTGATTAAGGATCAACAGGGTGTTTTTTCTATGGTAAAATAGAACACACTAGCCCAAAAGGATATATTTGAGAACCGAAGAAATTGTAGCCAAAGCCTTAGAAAAAGTGGATAGCGATCGTTATGTTCTGTCAAACTTGATTTTTTCACGGGTCAAACAGCTAGGAGCAGGCGCACATCCCCTAGTCCCCGTGGATACCAAGATTCACAAACTGACAGACATCGCCATTTTAGAAATTGCTGAGGGAAAAATCAGTCTTGATCGCATTGATGGAAGATACTAAGCATGCCCCCTATGGTAGTTTGCTTGAGGTCTTAGAACTTTTAAAAGAGGTTGTTACTCCTAGCGAGGTCATCCGTGTTTTAAAAAACATCGCCCCCATCACGCCTAAGATCGCCCAAGCTCTTGATTTAGCCACCCACTACCACACGGGGCAAAAACGCAAGGGCGGTGCTCCCTACATCACCCACCCCATCAGCGTGGCTTGCATTGTCGCCTTTTGTGAGGGCGATGAGGCGATGATCTGCGCCTCTCTCTTGCACGATGTGGTGGAGGACACGCCTTGCGAACTCTTAGAAGTCCGTGAGAAATTTGGCGAAGATGTGGCTAATCTAGTCGATGCGCTCACCAAGATCACCGAAATCCGCAAGGAGGAATTAGCATTTGACCCCCAAAACCCCCGCCTTGTGCTCTCGGCTTTGACTTTCCGCAAAATCCTCCTCAGTGCCATTAAAGACCCCCGGGCGTTGGTGGTTAAAATCAGCGATCGCTTGCATAATATCTCCACTCTAGATGCCCTCTCACGCGATAAACAAATCCGCATCTCCAAAGAAACTCTAGCCGTCTATGCGCCCATCGCTAGCCGTTTGGGGATGTCCTCGATCAAAAACGAGCTCGAGGAAAAATGTTTTTATTTTATCTACCCCCAAGAATACCAAAAAATCCGATCTTATTTGGATCAAAACAAACAATCCCTATCTTTAAAACTCAACCAGTTTGCCAGCAAATTAGAAAAAATGTTCTTTGAAGCCGGGTTTGCAGAAGGGGATTTTCAGATCGCCACGCGCATTAAGCGCCCCTACTCCATTTACCTCAAAATGCAACGCAAGGGGGCGGTGAGCATTGATGAGATTTTGGATTTAATGGCGGTGCGTATCTTGCTTAAAAATCCCCTAGATTGTTATAAAATCTTAGGGATCGTGCATCTGCGTTTTAAGCCCATCGTGTCGCGTTTTAAAGATTATATCGCCCTGCCCAAAGAAAATGGCTACCAAACAATCCACACGACCATTTTTGATGAATCCAGCATTTATGAAGTGCAAATCCGCACCTTTGAGATGCACATGGCAGCTGAATATGGCAACTCCGCCCATTGGAAATACAAGGCAGGGGGCACAGAACCTGATTCGCTCAAATGGCTTTATAACCTCAAATACCAAGGTCAAGACACCAAAGATAACCCTAGGGAGTTTTACGACCTAGTGCAAAGCGATCTTTACCGCGAGGACATCACGGTGTTTTCCCCACAAGGGGACACCTATAGCCTGCCAGTGGGCGCGATTGTGCTAGACTTTGCCTACATGGTGCATAGCGAGCTAGGCGATAAAGCTGAAAAAGCCTTTGTGAATAACAAAAAAGCCTTGCTCAACCAAGAGCTCAAAAGCGGGGATGTGGTGAAAATCATCAAGGGCAAGAAAAGCATCCCCCGCCACATCTGGATCGACCAGCTCAAAACCTCCCGCGCCAAGAGCCATTTAAAATTGCAAAGGAAAAACCAGCTCAAAGAGATCGATTCTAAAAGCATGGTCAATATCCTCAGCTCCATTTTTGAAACCCCGATTTTTAATGCCGACATGGGATCAAAAAACTACTTGAGTTTTGAAAAAAAGCTTGTAGAATGCGGCGTGGAGAGCACTTTGAGCGAGGCGGCTAAAAGCATTGATGGGTTGAAAAAATTAGTTGAGGAAATCCAAGAGAAAGTGAGGGAAGTCCCCTCTAAGAGTTGTAAAGTCCGCGAGCCCCGCCAGTTTGGCTTTTTGATGAAAAACCTGATGCAATTTAGTTTGGCTAGTCGGGTCTTAAGGCTTTGGACACCCCACATCGGGCTTAAAAAGTCCTACTTGGATAATTTTATCGTCTACACCAACCCGCATGTGTCCATCAAGCAGGTTTTGTTTAACGATTGTTGCCACCCCAAACATGGTGATGAGATCGTGGCGATCATGCCTAATTACAAAGATCATAAGGTCATCGTGCACCATAAGTTGTGTAAGCAGGCGATCATCGATATTGATTTGAGCTTGCCGATGGTCTTTGTGGAGTGGAACAAAAAGAACAAAGAGATTTACAAGGGCATTTTCTACCTTGAAGACAAAAAGGGCGGGTTGCTCCAGTTGCTAGGTTTCTTAGCCAAAAATGATTGCAATATCGTGGGGATCAACTATGCAGGCTATAAAGATAGCTTTTCTTCTCATTGTGAGATATTGTTTGAATACAATGACAAAGAGATCAACACCTTTAAAGAGATTGTTACACGCAAATACCAAGAAAGATTAGTGGGCTTTTCAAGTTTAAAAGACGCTTATCAAGCCTAAAGGATAAACATGCAAGCACAGATCAAAGAAGCAATGGCTGACATCACTAGGGGCATGGGCGAGTGCATTGGGCTAGAATACTTGCAAAGCTTGGTGGAGCGTTTTTACACCACCAAGCAACGCTTTTATGCCAAAGCCGGTTTTGACCCCACAGCCCCGGATTTGCACTTAGGGCATGCTGTGCTTTTGAATAAATTAGCCACCTTGCAAAGACATGGGGCAAGGGTGCAGTTTGTGATCGGGGATTTTACCGCCACCATTGGCGATCCCAGTGGCAAGAGCGAAACAAGGAAAACCCTAAGCTTTGAAGAGGTCTTGATCAATGCCAAGACCTACGAGCAACAAGTGTTTAAAATTTTAGACCCCACTTTAACCGATGTGTGCTTTAATTCAAAGTGGTTACGCCCGCTAGGCGCAGATGGCTTGCTTGTATTGACTTCTAAATTTTCAGTGGCTAGAATGCTTGAAAGGGACGATTTTGAGAAACGCTATAAAGAAAATAAACCCATTAGCGTGGTGGAATTCATGTATCCGCTCTTGCAAGGCTATGATTCGGTCGCTCTAGATTGCGATATTGAGCTGGGGGGCAATGATCAAAAATTTAATCTCTTGGTGGGGCGGTTTTTACAGCGTGCCTATGGTTTGGGCAAGGAACAAAGCGTGCTCACCATGCCCTTGCTAGAGGGTTTAGATGGGACGCACAAGATGAGCAAGAGTTTAGGCAATTACATCGGCATCACAGAACCAGCAGAGAGCATGTATGCTAAACTTTTGAGCATTAGCGATGATTTGATGTGGCGTTATTATGAGCTTTTGAGCGCAAAGAGCAGTGCAGAGATTGCCCAACTTAAAAATGGCGTAAAAAAAGGGGAATTGCACCCCAAAGCGATCAAAGAAAACCTAGCCCTAGAGATCACGACCCGCTTGCACACAGCCAAGCAAGCCCAACACGCTCAGGGCGAATTTGATCGCATTTTTAGCCAAAAGCAAACCCCCAGCGATTTAGAGCAAATGGAATTTGGTGCGGGGATTTGGGTTGCAGAATTGCTCAAACAGGCTAACTTAAGCCCCTCCACTTCCCAAGCACGCCGCGACATCAAAGCTAAAAGTGTCAAAATCAATCAAGAAGTGCTCTTAGATGAAAACTACCATTTTTCTCAAGGAAGTTATGTGGTGCAGGTGGGTAAGCGCAAATTCATCCGCGCCATCATTAACTGAGCGGTAAAAACATGGCTTCTACACTAAAACCGCTCAAAATTGGCAAACACACCATCCAATACCCCATTTTTCAAGGGGGTATGGGTGTGGGGATTAGTTGGGACGAATTAGCCGGCAATGCCGCTAAAGAGGGGGTGTTGGGCGTGATCTCGGCGGTGGGTACGGGCTATTATAAAAACATGCGCTTTGTGGAAAAAATCATCTCTAAAAAGCCCTTTGAAGCCCTTAACTTCTACTCCAAACAAGCCTTACATGAGATTTTCAAAAACGCCCGTAAAATCTGCGGGTCTAAACCCTTAGGTGCTAATATCTTGCACGCCATTAATGAATACGGGCGGGTGGTGCGTGATGCGTGCGAGGCGGGAGCAAATGTGATCATCACTGGGGCGGGCTTGCCCACCAACATGCCCGAATTTACCAAAGACTTCCCTAATGTGGCACTCGTGCCTATTATTTCCTCCATTAAGGCCCTGCATATTATCTGCAAACGCTGGAGCGCACGGCACAAGCGAGTCCCCGATGCGATCATTGTAGAAGGACCTTTGAGCGGGGGGCATCAGGGCTTTAAATACGAGGATTGTTTTAAAGAAGAATACCAGCTAGAAAACTTAGTCCCGGGTATTGTGGAGGCTTCTAAAGAGTGGGGGCATATCCCCATCATCGCCGCTGGGGGCATTTGGGATCGCAAGGACATCGACACCATGTTAAGTCTAGGGGCTAGTGGGGTGCAGATGGCGACTAGATTTCTAGGCACTAAAGAATGCGATGCTAAGGTCTATGCTGAGATTTTACCCTCTTTGCAAAAAGAGGACATCTTGCTAGTCAAGTCCCCGGTGGGTTACCCCGCACGCGCCATTAATACCGGCGTGTTGCAACGCATTAAGGAGGGCAACGCCCCCAAGATCGCTTGTGTGAGTAATTGCGTGAGTCCTTGCAATCGGGGCGAGGAGGCTAAAAAGGTCGGCTATTGTATCGCCGATGGGCTTGGGCGTAGTTATTTGGGCAACCGCGTTGAGGGGCTCTATTTTACGGGAGCGAATGGGTATCGCATTGATAAAATCATCAGTGTCCATGAGCTGGTGCAAGAATTAACACAAGACTGATGCGCTTTATTTGGCTATGTCTTGTGCTGTGCTTAGGTCTAAGTGCCCATGCACTCAAAATCACCCAAATTGTCCCTTTTGGCACTAGCAGTGTCCGCATTAGCTTTAACAAGGATTTCCACCCAAGTGCGTTTAAAACAATCCATTTGAGTCCCTCCAAAGACCTTGTAGAGATCAAAGCCCAACTCTTGGTCCCGTCCAAAATCTATCCCTTTTCTCATAACACTTCGATTAAAATTAGCAAGCATGGCAAACACCTAGCAAAAGTTTTTATTAAGTTTCACAAACACACCCCCTACCAACTCAAAATCACAAACAATCACCTTTATATCTCCCTCTCAAATGCCCCACCCACCCC
>NZ_FZLB01000034.1:0-3739 GCF_900196775.1 Helicobacter bizzozeronii | reverse complement strand
AATTTCTCCCAGTAGATGATGGATTGGGCATAATCCCCAGTGTGGCTATAAGACTTTGCAAGCTGGTAGTATGTATCTGCTTGGCTATCCGCATTACTCACTCCAAATGCTAGCACCCATACTAGGAAAACACGCCAAATATGCCTTTTGAAACTAATTGGTGATAACAAAACGCCTAAGCCGTGTGGCATTCAACTCCAAAGATTGCCAAAGTGGAGCCTAATTTTTTAACACCCTTGCAAACTCTAAAGCACCGCCCCTCTGTGTTTAAAGTTTTGGGGATAGAAAAAGGTTTAAAAGTCATGTCAAAACTTCTCCTCTAAGATTTTTGTACCCTCATTATACCCTTTTGTTGCGTGCTTTATCACCCCCGCACAAAATTTGCCCTCTTAATCCTACCTACGCCTAAACCAAGTCGTATAGAAATCCAAATGTTACCAACTGGCAGCGTGCCATTTTGCTTTGCAGAGGCTCTAGCAAGCCCGCACACTTGTTTAAATAAAAATCAATATATTTAATACAATTTTAAATATTGTTAATTTGTATTAATTACAATATATAACATTATCTATTTATATTAAACATTATTTATAATAATGTATATCTATGTTTAATACAATTAAAAATATAAATCATTTGATTAATCAAAATATTAAATATTTTTTAATGGATTAAATATTATGCTTATTTGGTCGGTGATGCATCTATGCAAGCAACCCAGAAAACCAACTGACAGGGGTATTTATGATTCTTTCTACCATCAACAAAAAAGGCGGAGTAGGCAAGACTGCCTTTAGTTTCTCCATTGCCAAAGATTTAGATTTGTTCTTACAAAGCAATGACTCCTCCATCATTGAGAGCATTTACCCCAATAAAGCTAAAATCAGCACTTATCCGCCCTTGATTGACAACTGCGTCTATGATTTTGGGGGCTTTATCCAAAGTGGGGTTTTAGACATTGCTCAAGCCAGTCAAGCCATCATCATCCCCTGCACCCCTCTTTATAACGCCCTACTAAAGACCATTGAAACCATCCAAGAGTTGCAAGCTTTAAAAGTGCCCTTAATGGTTCTCATCACGGATTATCAAAGCCTAGAGGAAAAAGAACAAGCTAGCTCTACTTTAGAATCTAACTTCACCGATTTAAACTTTTTTTGTTTCAAACGCTCCAAGATTTTAGAAAACTCCATGCGTAAGGGGCTGAGCTTTAAAGAGCTCTCTTTACAAACCCCGCTCTCCAGACTCCATTACAAGACTTTCATCACAGAATACCAACGCCTTTTAGACACTTTGACACAAGGAGCGATTCAATGAATGAAAACACCCCCCAAACCATCCAAGACGCTTTAAAAAATGCTAGTAATACCCAAGAAAATACCTTTAAGGCTAAAGACAAAGCCAAACCGGGCAGAAAACCCTTACCTGCACATTTAAAACAAAACCACACCATCACTTTTTACTTGTCCCAAGAGGAATACAATACCCTCAAATCTTTAGCCGACCAAGAAGCTGATAGTGTGAGCTTCTTTGTCAAACGCTACGTGTTAAAGCATTTGGTGAAGGGCGAGGGGGCAATGCTTGCTTTAAAGCACGAGGAATAATTTTAGGGACAAAAGTGGTTAAAACCCCTTAAAAAATCCTGTGCTATCCTAGTGCCTATAGGTTGCACTCATAGAGATTGGAGCAATCTTTAAATCACCATACAATGGGAAAATCTAAATGAAAATATCTCTAAAAAAACTCCTATGTTTTTTAATTTGTTTCCTAGCATCCTTACACGCCATGGACGATCGCAAAGCGATGGAGCAGGTCAAGCAGTGGGTGCGGGATTTTGTGCCCAAAGAGATGAGCCAAGATGCCAACAATTACTATGTGATCAGCCCCCAAGCAGAATGGAGCGTGGAGAACAAAGTCCCCATTGAGTTTAAGGGCGAAAAATACACCTTCCTCTATGCCAAAGCTAAATTTTATGCCAATAATGAAGCCACTAACAATGCGTGGATGTGCTCGGGCGTGTTGTATCAAGGCAAACTTTACAAGGGTTTTTGTTTGGAGGGTTTTAATGGGGCTTTATTTGCCCAAGTTGTGGAGCATAATCAAGAACCTTACTTGGTTTTAGTGCTTGGGGGGGGTCTTGTTTATTATGGGCAGCCCACATTACCTATTTTGGTGTTTAAAATCATCGATCGCACCTTTTACCTAGATTATTACGGCGCACAGAGTGCTTATGCCAGAATCGATCGCTACTGCCTATCCCAAGATGACCCAGAGGGCGCACATAAAATTGCGATGGGTGAGCTCAACAATAACATTTTGAATCAATTAAAAATGCAGGTCAAAGATCGCCTCTGTGGTCTCAAAAATCCTCCCCAACAACTCCCCGTAGATGTTACGATGGGCAAGCGATCTTATACTCTATTCCAAATCACCCCCTATTTTTACTTGAATCACACCCCTCTAGCGGGTTGTGATTATATCCGTCCCCAAGGTCTTGGATATTGGGCTCTATGCCATAGCGCAGGGGCGCAAACTAAATTCACCCACAAGGGGCGTTTTTTGACCCTAGAGAGTTATTGGCAAAATAAACCCACCTCTAAACCTTTTGTGAAGGCTTACAAAGGTTTTATCACTCTAAAAGAGATCGATGGGGCTTTGTATTTATACCAGTATAGCCAGCAAGTTTTCCAAGTGGAGACTAAGAGCACTTTTAAAGAACTTTTAGGCACAGATATTTTTTACAGACAACCCAGAGACGACCCCAATGCTAAAAATTTGCTCCCATTGGATAAACTAAGCATCTACAAACTCTCCAAACTTGAAACCGAGTGCCGTTTCCGTGGGCTGTGTGCGCGCAGATGAAAAAGATATTAGGGCTTTTGATCGGGGTGGCGATTTTGGGTGCTAGTAATCTATTTGCCACAACGCAAGAACAAGCCTTAGGGGCGATCAAACAATGGTTAGCAGATTTTATGCAAGCTGGGCAGTACCAGCGTTTCTTTTTATACCCCCCCACAAGCGATTTGCCCTCTAGCCCAGATGATTACCCAAGATATAGCACCCCATGCCCAAAGGATCAACCCCATTGCTCTAAGATCAACACCTTTCTTTTGAGTGCCTATGGCGAGTTTTACAAAGATTATCAGGTGCAAGCTAAGGGTATGTGTTTGGGCATCATCAAGCCAAGTGGCGCGCTTGAAAAGGGTTTTTGTTTGAAAGATTTCACAGAACCCAGATTTGAGGATACCCCCAAACAAGACATTAGGCTCATCAAACTAGCCATGTTGCGCTTTATCCCGCCCACGCTCACTTCTCAAGCCCAACATAAGCCCGTTGTGCTTGAGTTTAGGATCGCTGGTAAAGAGGGGTTTTATTTATACCGCTTCAGAGAATTTAAAGGTTGGTGGCACTCTGATTATGATGATTTTTACGATCAATTAAGAGATGATCCTAACGACCCCTACAAATACCCCCTAGAGGCTGTTACAAACCAACTCTTGGAACATTTTAAAACCATGCCCCGTATTTTTGCCTTTAAAGGGGAATCCCTGCAAAACTCCATAGACTATCTTGTCATGCAAGATACACTCTATACCCTTGTGCGTAGCACCCCCAAGCCCCATTCCAAACTTGGCGATTTGGTGTGCTTGAGCATTTTGCACCAGCAACAAATTATCGGGCGCAGTCTGTGTTTAGAGGATTACCAGCAAGCAGGATTCAAGCATCAAGGGGATTTGCTTAA
>NZ_FZLB01000109.1:0-2008 GCF_900196775.1 Helicobacter bizzozeronii | reverse complement strand
TGTTGGTTGTAGGATACTCTAGCTACTCTATACCCCCTTATCTATTCTACACTCCCCGCCATAGACTCCAATCGATAACCAACCCAAGCAAGAACAACCCATATCCAAAAGAGCGCAGAGCGAACACGCTAGGCGAGTAGAAAAGATTGTCATCTTAGAACAAAAAGAACAAGCAGGCACGCTGACCAAAGAGGAAAAGAGGCGGTTAAAAAACTTCCGTGAAGCAGAAAGGACCTATGCCCAAAATCAAGCCCATTCTAACGATCCGACAAAAACCCAAGACTAAACATAGCGATTCTAGCCCCGTAAAGGGGTCATAAATCGCAACTTTGTAAAAAAGAATACCTAGAGCCCCACCCAATAAAGAACGATTGTAGAGCGATTATTGAATATGCTTCACTGGCCTTGCCATGAAGTGATTCATGCAACTAGGCATGTAGCCTAACTCAGTCAAAAACCTCTTAAGATTTCCCCCCTCCAAAATTGAACAACCCCCTAAAATAGGGCACTATCAGAACCCCCTATAACACTAAGAATTAAGCCTTATTTAAATAGATAGGCGTACTCAGATTTTGGATTAATAAATTGTTTGAGATCGCTAAACTTGATTGGAAGATAAGTGAGCTCTCCTCCTGTGCCAATGCTTATGTCATATATATGCCATGCAAATGAAACATAACCGGGTGTGATGTAAAATTCTGGTTCATCTGTTAAGGGAAATGCCGCCGGGGATATCCAGTCGTTATAATCTGGATCGTTTATAAGCCTTTTGCCAAGAAAGTCTAGTAACTGCCTTTTCTTTGTTTTATCAAATACATCATCAAAACCACTTGGAATTGGATTCCCAGTTTTAAGATTGTAGCCCATCATTGTAATATCTTCAACGCCATTATATCCATTGTTAGTGGAGTCATTGACATTTACATGTAGCAATAGTATGCGATCATCTATCAAGTCTACTGAAACATATTCGTCATCTTTTTGATAATGTGGAGTTTCATCTTGTTGAGACGCATCGCTTGCATACTCCTTTTTTAGCTCGGACAATATTTTGCTTTTTAGTTCATCTGTGCTCTTAGCTCCTAGAGATATGGCATTATTTAGCTTTGTATAGGCTTCATTTGAGAGATTGTTGTTGCATCTTGGGATGAATATTTTTAGCATTGAATAGTAATATGAACTAAAATCTTTGTCTACATTGAATTCATTTGACACAAGAGAAATTTCGCTAATTTTTGCGCTCGCATCTTGCCTGAATTTAAATTTTGCCCCATCATCAGACTCACCCTCCAAAGTTAGCAAGCCCTTTTCAAGACCAAATTTAGCAGTGTCCAAGTCTAAATCTTTATAACTATCTCTATACACGCCTAGGACAAAAAGGGAAGGTGTTTCGTCTGAAAATATAAAATATGCCTTAGTTTTTTTTCCATTGAATTCGCCATCTAGCAAATAGAACTTCGCATCTTTAATTAAGGTAATCAGCTCTTTGTAACTCATTTTTTTTGGTGCAATATTTGTTTTGGAGCATTCTGTGGCATATTGAGCAGTATTTTTAGTTTGGCTCGTATTTGTAGCTACATCTTGAGTCGTATTTTGAGCACAAGATGCGAGCAAAAGAGCTAGAGTACAAGCTAAAAGCGATCTTTTCATGTTGTTTCCTTGTTTTGTTTAAGTTTGTGTATATTAGCAAAAATACTAGCGCAAAAATACTAGCGCGCTAAAAAGATTTCATGCCTTACTTAGATAGATAGAATATATTAGGCAAACAATATCAGGCTAATCCACTTTTGAAAGATCAAAAATTGTTTACCAAATTGGGAATGCCCCTTGGCATTTCGGAAAATATACGCCGAGCGATTAGGTATCAAAAACACCACTACTTTGTGCTTGATACTACGGAGTATCCACTTTTCTATGCATTTCTACGGATTTAAAAGCATCTACAGCCCTTTACTACGTGAGATTAGAATACTTAACTTGGTTTTTGGCACTCAAGGACAAATTCAAA
>NZ_FZLB01000004.1:0-18349 GCF_900196775.1 Helicobacter bizzozeronii | reverse complement strand
GGGCATTGGTTTTTGGTTTGGAGTGTCTTTATTGTAGGCAATCTATCTTTGGGGAGCAAAAACAAAGATAACCTTTATCCAAATAAGTTACAAAATACGCGTTTGTGTGTGTGTAATGCATTTTCTTATCGCCTATATATCTACTTCTTATCAACAAATCGCTAGAATACCCTTTTCATTTTCTAAAAAGGACATCTATGTTTGATTCTACTTGTTGTTGTGCGGGGGGGGGGTTGGGGTAACTCTCTCTGGTTTTGTTGCTTTAAAAGTTTGTGGTTCTAGTGTGGGAGGTGGGACATGCTAGATCTCTTTGAAATTGCTGATTGGTTAGTAGCTAGTGCTTCTCCCACTTCTTTGCAGACATCCACGGATTTAAACACCCATTACAAAGTTTTAAAAGAGAGCGGTTGGGAAAAATACGCTCCTCTTGATCACAAATGTAGGCTACAAGAGAAAGTGTTTGGACAAAAGAAGAGACACTTAAATCGTCCCTTAAATGATCTTATAGAGATTGTAAGCCTTTATGTGCACTATGCGCCCCAAAGTGCAGACTGGCAAAAAGTGCAGGAGGCTGTAGAGAGTTGCCACTCCCCAGCCTTAAAAAATTACAACACCCAAAGATCCAAATTCCAAAAGGCTTTTGATGTGCTTTGCCAACATTTAGAGCCCCTTTTAAAGGACACCCCCAAATTCTCTACAACAGAAGAATTGCAGTGTTGGTTTGTGCTTGTGGAGTTGGAGCGGGGGCGGTGTTTAAAGGCGTGGAAGGCTTTTTACAAGGTTTACAAAGAGGAATGTAAAGCTAAAGGCGAGAGCAAACTTAGCCACTCTGACATGAGCGAGGCGACTGAGAGTGTCTACAATGTCTTTGTGGACTCTTTGGACACTCTAAGAGAGCGTGTTGATGACTTTTTAGAGTGTGCGGATCGCCTTTCTGGCGTGCATCTTTTGGCTCAAATCCCTTTTCGTATCCTATGGGATGAAGAAGAGGATTTAAGCATGCTCTTAGAGATGAGAGAAGCTGTAGGGGCAGTGGTGAGCACAGATGCTAAAGTGTGCGAGGCTAAAAAGGCAGTGGAGCTAAAAATTGCCCAATGCCAAGAGGAATTGCCAAAATGCCTCGCCCTTTTGGAGCAGGCTAAAGATAAGAGTTTAAAAGAGCGAAATACCATTAAAAAACCCTTTAAAAAATTGCAAGAGAGCCTAGAAACAGACATACAAACCTTATTTGAGGCTAGCGATGAGAGTTTGGGCGTGGCGGTGGTGCGCCGTGTTAGGGGGATTAAAAAGACAGAATTTGCACATAATTACGATCAATCTGGCTTTAAGAATGCTTTAGAAAAGGAAGTGCTCAAACCTTTAGAGGAGCATTTTAAAGCGTTGGGGTTGGTCGTTGAACCTAAGCGTGCTTTGGGCATGCTCCAAGCAAAGATGCAAGAAAACATAGCCACAATCCCAGAAGCTCTTTTAGAACTAGACAAGACTTACCAAGAGCTTGAAAAAGAGGGGATTGCTACTGATAAAGAATTAAGAACCATTCGCAAATCTGTAGAGCCATTTTTAGAGTCCTTTGAGGAAAGCTTGCAGGCTTTTGTAAAAAGCACTAGGGATAAAGCCATTATCGCAGCGGGCAAACGAATTTTAAAGGGTTTGGAAGAAGCTTGGTTGTCGGGTTTAGAAGAAATCCTGCCTGATTTGGAGGCGTTTATGCAAGTTGCGGGCAAGAGCCTACATGGATCAACAGCCTCTATGGATGCAGAACAAATGCGCGCCTTTGTAACAGAAAGGCTGCACGCAGAGTTAAAACGCAACAATGTTTGCGAACATTTGGGTAACCTTGAGGTGAGCTTAAAGCCCTTGCAAGAGAAGGCACAAGAGTTACAAACCGCTATCCATCAAAACAAAGAAGATAACATCACACCCTACATCAATGGTTTTCAACAAGCCCACCAAGACACCCTAAAGGAGCTTAAACATCTTTTAGAACTCTTAGACCATAACACTTCTAAGGAGCTGACAGCTTTAAGTGCTGAGCTAGACGTTTTAGATAAAGATTTGAGATTCCAAAGAGAGGACTACCAGCAAGAGAGCTCCCGCCAAAAGGATTACCAAGAAGACGAAGACTTAGAGGATACCCTAAAAATTTTAAAAAAGGCGTTTAGGCAAGGCATTTTAAAGGTGTTGGAGGCATTGGAGGCAAAAATGCCTAAGCTGCACACCGCCCTAGAAAACCTTAAAACTAGCCCCTTTTTTAAGGCACTCATCAAACCCCTTTGGTTTTATCAAGGCGATAACTTCAAAGCCTATGCAGACTACCTAGAGGCGAGCCAAAAGAATAACGCCCAAGCCTATTTAGAGCTAGGCAAAATGTTTTTAAAGGGCGTGGTGGTGTCATCTTTAGAGAAAGCTAGAGAGCATTTTAAAAAGGCAGCGACTCTAGGCTCAATTCGGGCAATCACGCAGCTAGGGCTCTCTTATGTGCCTGAAAATCCTAAAGAGATGAAAGAGGAGGATGCCAAAAAAGCCACAGATTATCTTAAAAAGGCTTTATTGTTAGGCGATGGCATGGCAGAGGCTGGGCTAAAAAGACTTAGCTACTTTGATGTGATTGAATGGGATGGACATAGGGATGGCTTGATCGACTTGGTTAGCGATGTTGAGGCAATGCTGTTTAGCAAAGAGGTTGAGGGGGAGCGTGCCTATGTCTGTTTTTTTGAAGCAAGCGCACACATTGACGAACATGATGGCATCGATCCAGAATACAGAGAATACTCCATTCAACCTTTCTTTGAGGGTGATGGTTTTGAAGACACGGGTTTATTTGATGAGGGCTTTTGCGCCACGATGCAAGGGCACAACGCCCGCTTGCATTTGAGCATTTTAAAGACCATTGATGTGGTCTATGGCAAACCTACAAAAAATGACTATGAAGTGGCATATAGCGATGCCAAAGAAGCGTATTTAAAAGGCATCGCTTTAGGCAGTGGGTGCTGTGCTTTAGAGTTAGCGCATTTGGAGTTAGAGCAACTCAAGCACTTTAAAATGAAGCCTGAGAAAAAGCAAAATGCCCTCTTGGAGGCAAACCATCGGGCGATTGGCTATTTTAAACAGGCGTTAGAGTGGGGCTACAATATTGCTAAAGTGCCTCTTACCGACACGCTAGACAAACAAAAGAATTTATTAGCCAAAGCCTCTGATCACCCCTTGCACGCCTTTTTGGCTAAGTATGAGAGCGACTTAAAAGAAGTGGCTAGCCTTACATTTACAGATAAGAGCATGGGCTTTGGGGGCAAGCTGGATATTAAAGCGCACCTTTCGCCCACATTTTGGCAACACCCAGCTTTAAAAACCCTAGAGGTTAAGACAGAGCAAAAACCTGTTAGCACGCTCAAACCTCTATGGCAATATGGCAACAACACCCAACAAGCCTTTAGAGACTACATGGAGGCTAAGAAAAAGGGCGATGCTAGGGCTTGGCTGTATCTGGGGGTGATGTGCTTACAGGGCGTGGTGGTCCCACCGGACTATTATACGGCGGTGGCGTGTTTTGAAAAAGCACGGGATTTGGGCGAGCTTTTGTGACACTATGGCTTGTTCTTAGTGGCAAAAATTGGCGGTACATGGAGCTCATCGCTCTTTGAGGATACCTACAACTACCAAAATCCTCTAAAGCTAGCAGAAGTGCTAGAGGGCTTGGAACGGGTCTTCCCATTAGACGACTCTATTGATTTAGAGGTTTGTAAAGAGGCTTTTAAAGAGATGGCACGCCATTATGAATAGGTAGAAAACTGGGCGTGGGTTTTTGATGAGGGGCAAATGCGGGGGCGGTGGTTGTATGACCTGTCTTCTTGGACGCAAGATATGCTAGCAGACATTTTGGGTAATATGGATGGCACAGAGGATGCGTCTATGTATGCGTGGAGGGGTTGGTTACACATGGTAATGGGGGCATACAACTCGGATACTTGGGGATTACCAACCACGCCGTAAAGCCCCTAGCTTTAGCTATGGGGATATAAGGCTAGCACCAGCATGGCTGCGCTAATATTTGTGCAATCAAGGGGTAATACCCTTGGGGTTGGGGCATCAACCTTTGGAATAGGGAATGTAAGACTCCAAACGGAGCTATCCTGCTTGAAGCCGCGATCTCCACTAAAGCTAGAATCCCCTAACTTTAGTTATGGGAGAGTATGTCAACCTATATACGAGATAGTGAGCGGGCTGGTACAATGTACTGGCAAGCTGATGAAGCTTATATGGATATTCTGATAAGGTATAAGAGATGGCTTTGTAGATGCATATTACTTATTGGAGGCAAGCTATATCCATAATTTTGATGGTTTTTATAAAAGCTTGGAATCCTTGCGTGATGAAGAAGGCGATGAGGAGGATGAGGATGATGAATACCGGATGTTTTTTGAAGAATTGTTCCCAGAAGATCACGAGGATGATGGCAAAGAGTTTTACGCCCAAAAACGCCAAGAGAGTTTAGAAGCAGGTGCAAAAGCGGGCTCGGCTCTGTGTGCAATGGCATTAGTCAAAGGGTTTTTAAAGCAAGAGGATAAGGATTTTAGCAAGGCTCAAGAGTTGCTAGAGTTGCTCACCTCCTTAAAACCAACATGATTCACAAAGAACGCTTTTACACGACCAGCGATGAATATAGCCTAGATAACCCACCCAATCGTCCGATCAAATCCACACTTGAAACTTTTAAAGTCTTAGCATTAAGTTCCAAAACACAAGAAAAGTTGAACTCTGTGCGCTTTGTTTTTGATGAAATAAGTCCTAGCGTAAATATAGATGTAGATTTTGCTAGAAGCGCGCATGCTAGCCGTTTTAAAGAATATGAAAATCTTTTGGCATGGTGCGATCTTTTTTTTGCGGCAAAAATCTCTGACTTCTTATAGCGGTTCTGATCGGGCTTATGCGCTATTATTCCCAATGGAAAAGCTTTTTGAGTCTTTTGTAAAGCACTGGCTTAAAACAAGTTTGGCAGGTAGATATGAAAGCCCGCAAGAACGACCTAGATTTTTGCTTGAGAACAATGGAAAATTTTCTATTAATTTGCGCCCTGATATTGTGTTGGAAAATAGGGAAAAAGTTTTGATTTTAGACACGAAATGGAAAGTTATTGAAGAGTCGGGGAATCCCTCACAAGCAGACCTCTACCAAATGTGGGCGTATGCGAGCAAATACGCCTCTATTGAATTAAAAGGTAAACAACGGCGTGTGTGTGTCTATTTAGTCTATCCTTGGCATGGGCTAGGTTCCACCCGTGCTTGGACTTTTAAGGCAAGTAAGCAATTTTCAAGTGATGGCATTGAACTTTTGTTAAAATACTTTCCGCTTGGTCTTTGAGCTATAAGGAGCATGGTTTTTGGATATTATATGCAAGACACTTGCAGGATAATTTCCAATTTCAAAAGCAAGATCGCGCGCTCCACACGCAAATGTCCAAGAAGCTCGAGATGTGTATCTCAAAGATTTTAGCTTAGAAGACATGGAAATCGCTTTTGCACAATAACATCGTCTATTCTTGCAAATACCATATAGTGTGGTGTCCCAAATATAGCTGAAAAGTCTTTGTGGATCAGATGGATATTTTGTAGAGACATATATTTTGAAATCTTAATCTTTTGAGAATCCACTTTTTATTTGAACACCACAGCGGGATTCTTAAAAACCTCTTTAATGGTCTCAAACCACTCAAACGACATTGAAACAAAGAATTGGGCTTTAAGCGGGGGTTTGGTAATATCCTTAAGACTTGCTCCGCTATTCAACGCTTTAGCGGGTAATGCGGACTTAGCGATTATTGGGAGTTCGGGCAAGTCGCTGATCAAGACTTTTCTACCCCTATCAACTTTGCTCTTTAGGTTAAGTATTTATGTGCAGTTTGTATCCCCTTTCAACCTTGCACCACTATAGGGGTTTTTAGGCGGGGGCAATAGGACTAATAAATGCCGTTTCCAATTGCACATGATACCCCGGTGTAAAACTCTTGGGGGTTTAAGTCGGCGGTCGTTTTGCCAAGTCCTAGCTCATAACTAGGGTGCTTGGGGTGCTCTTTTGGCACTACCAAATCAAAGACTGATTTATACAAACCCCCCCCACTCAAAATACCGCCTCATTTGTCTAGCTTACGATTAAGACTCAAGTATTACTTTTCTGTCAAAATTTGCATCTTGTTGTTTTTGATCTCTACATAGAGCTCTTTGAGGCCATGTGAAGAATAAGCAAGTTTTTTATGCTTGTAGGCTTCATAAGTTTGCATGAAAGCTACACGGAACAAAGAGCGATCTTCGTTGTTGGGGTAGGGGGTAACATTGATTTGTGAGAAGCGGATCGTTTTGTTCTCGTTTTTGGCAAAAATCTTGGTTTTAAAGCGTTGGTAGGCTTTAAAATCCATCCCATTGGCATGCCTAAAGCTAGAGGCATAAAATTCAAGGTAAGAGGCTAGGTCGTTTTTAGCCCACGCCAAACGCCACGCATACAGACTGCTCAAAACCAATGCCAAGTCTTTTTTAGTCGCAGGTGCAAATTGTTTTTCATAGACCACCAATAAGGCTTTTTTGCCCTTGACCAGCTTGTCATAGTCTTTTAAAATATTATTTTCAATTGCGATGCATCCCTTCGTGTTGAGATCGTTTCGGTTACCATCTAGAGGGAGTCCATGAATCCAAATGCCATGCCCGGTGCGCTTTAAAGCCCGATCGTAAGCATTGGGGTAATTGGTCTCTAGGGCAAAAGGTCCATAATAGGCACTCAGACCGGTAAGTTTGCGCGTGATCTGATAAACACCAATGGGTGTTGCTTTATCTCCCTCCAATAATTTATATCCAGACTTAGAACCCACTAAAGCTTTGCTATCCCCCACCCTATCAAGCTTACCATCTTCTAGTTTATAAAGTGAGAGTTGGGGTCTAGCCTTGTTGATCACAAAGAGATAATCTAATTTCTCGTAATAACCATAAATGGTGTCTTGCTTGGATAAGACATCTTCCCAAAACTGCTGTTGGGTCAAATAAGATTGCAAGAGATTATCTAAAGCCTCAATGCCTTTTTGGCGGTAGGTATTGACAAAATCTACCAACGAATCCGCCTGAGCACCCACACCCAACAAGACAGATAGGGCTAAAACCCGCGCACCCTTAAAACCAATCATCTTTAAATCTCCGTTAAAATTCTCGCTTTGCCCTTGATGATCGCAATGGTGTGTTCGTAGTGGCTGGTCCTCAGCCCATCGCTAGAAACCACGCTCCATTGATCTTCTAAAATCTTGGGGTTGCCCTCTTTTTGACACACCATCGGCTCTAAACAAAACACCATGCCTTCTTTGATCTTGGGGCCACTTTTGGGGCTTGCCCCCGGGGCTAGGTAGTTGGGGATTTGGGGTTCTTCATGGGGGTATCTGCCAATCCCATGCCCGCAAAAATCCAGCAAGGGGACAAACCCCCGCTTTTTAATCTCTTGCTCCAAAGAATGGCTCACTTCTTTAAAGTGCATGCCCACCTTAAGCTGAGAAATCACTACATACAAACTCTCTTTAGCACATGCGATCAAGGCTTGATCTGTGCTATCTGTGTGCCCTATGGCTAAAGTTACAGCCCCATCGCCAAAATAGCCCTCTATGGATGCGCCTAAGTCCAGCCCCACAATGTCGCCCTCTTGGAGTTTATAATCTGTGGGAATCCCATGGATCACTACTTCATTGAGTGAAGTGCAAAGGGTGTTAGGAAAACCATAGAGCCCCTTAAAGGCGGGCTTGCCCCCCATTTTGTAGATATTTTCTTCAGCCAAAGCATCCAGCTCTAACAAACTCACCCCCACCTGTGCCCTTTGCTCTAAAAGTTTTAGGGTTTGCCCCACAACCTGCCCTGCTTTGGCTAAAAGGGCAATTTCTTTAGGGCTTCTTAAGGCAATCGCCATCAAAAGCCTACAGCACTGAGGGTTTTGTATTTACCCATATAAATCTGTGCCTCGATCTTTTTCATGGTGTCAATTGCCACTTGCACCACGATCAAAACAGCTGTGCCCCCAAAGTAAAAGGGCACACCCATCGCCTTAACCAAAATCCAAGGCAAAGTGGAAATAACCGCCAAATACAAAGACCCCCAAAAAGTCAAACGGCTTGCCACACTATTTAAAAAGTTAGCTGTCCCCTCGCCCGGACGCAAACCCGCGATAAACCCGCCATTGCGCTTCAAGTTATCAGCAATGTCCTTAGCATTAAAGACAATGGAAGAGTAAAAGTAGGCAAAAAAGATGATGAGCAAGAACATTAAAATGTTATAGGCATACCCATGTGGGTTGAGAAAATCTGCGATGGCTTGCAAGATGTGATTAGAGGAGGCTTGCAAAATGGTGGAGGGAAACACCAAGAGAGCCGAAGCAAAAATGGGGGGGATCACCCCGCTTAAGTTTAACTTAATGGGGATGTAGTTCATGACGCGTTTGTTTTGGTTTTGCAACATCACTTTTCTAGCATAGGAGATGGGGATGCGTCTTTCAGCCAACTCAATGTAGATAATGGAAAAGATTGTCCCTAGGATGATAACAAAGATACCAATCAAGACCAAAACATTGATGACCCCCGTATTGACTAGGTTGAAAGTGCCTGCAATGGCAGAAGGAATCCCCGAGACGATCCCAGCAAAAATGATGAGGCTGATCCCATTACCCACCCCTCTTTGGGTGATCTGCTCGCCAATCCACATGAGTAACATCGTGCCGGTGAGCATCGAAAAAGTGGCGATCAACAAGAAAGTTTGCATGCTAATCATAATAGCCCCATTAGAGCCATGCCCGATGCTGCGTAAGCCAAAAGACACGCTCACCGCTTGGATAATGGTGATCAAAATAGTCGCATAGCGCACGATCTGCATGTATTTTTGCATGCCATCACGCTCTTTTTTCATCTTGGCTAGATTAGGGAAAGTTGCGCTTAATAGCTCCATGATGATCGAGGCGGTGATGTAGGGCATGATGCCTAGAGAGATGATACTCAAGCGCGAAACCGCGTTCCCACTGAACATGTTGAATAAGCCTAAAGCGTTGCTAGAATTGCTGTCAAAAAACGATTTGATGGCTGCCAAATCCACTCCCGGGATGGGGACATAGGCTAAAACTCGGTAAAGGAAGAGATAGCCCAGTGTGATGAAAATCTTAGTGGCAATGGCTTTTGTCATTATTTTTGTCCGCTAGTGGTGATTCTCTCGTCTTGGATTCTAGAGGCCAAATCTTTTGCCCCTGCGCCGATTAACTTCACCCTTTCAATGTAGCTGGGGAAGTGATGGACTTTTTTAATCAGCTCTAAACTCAAGGTTTCTAGCTTTAAAATTTCGGGATGCTTGCCAACATTAATGCTGTAGGTGAGCCCTTTAGTGCGGCTCTTAAAGCCCACTTTAGGCAAACGGCGTTGCAAGGGTTGTTGCCCCCCCTCAAAGCCCCTTTTTTGTTTGTAACCCGTGCGGGCGGTTTGCCCCTTGCCCCCCCGTGTGGAGGTTTTACCCATGCCAGAGCCCTGCCCCCTACCCACGCGTTTAATGCCCTTGACACTCCCCTTAGCGGGTTTGAGTTGTTCTAATGCCATGCAAACTCCTTAAGCCTTGATTCTAGAGAGCGCATGGAAGGTAGCGCGCACCACATTATAGGGGTTGTTGGACCCCAAAGACTTTGTCAAAATATCTTTGATGCCAGCCAATTCAATCATGGGGCGGGTAGAACCCCCAGCGATGATTCCTGTTCCCTCGCTTGCGGGCTTTAAGAGAATCTTGCTTGCGTTATATTTTTGCTCGATATCGTGCGCAATAGTCGTGCCCTTGATCTTGACTTCAATGATGTTTTTAAAGGCATCATCAATGGCTTTTTTGATCGCATCAGGCACTTCTCTAGCCTTGCCTAAACCAAAGCCCACCAAACCATTTTTATTGCCCACCACCACTAGGGCGTTGAAACGGAAGCGACGACCACCTTTGACGACCTTGGTAACCCGCCCGATATTGACGACCACCTCTTGGAATTCTTCTCGATTAATCTCCATGTCTATCCTTTAAAGGGCGATGTTGTTTTCGCGTAAAGTTTCAGCAAAAGCCGCCACCACGCCATGGTATAAATACCCATTGCGATCAAAAACCACTTGGGTGATACCCCTAGCTTTTAGGTTTTCAGCAAAAGCTACCGCAATTTTTTTGCTATCTTCAATGTTCTTGCCTAGCCCTAGTTTTTTCCCATCAACATGGGCTAGCGTGGTATGATTATCATCATCAATCGCTTGGGCATAGAGGTGCTTATTGGACTTAAACACGCTCACTCTAGGCCGCTCCAAAGTCCCAAAGATTTTAGAGCGGATACGCAATTTGCGTTTGACTCTTTGAGTCTTCTTTTTTTCTAAAACACTCTTTGTCATGGTAACCTCTGCCTATTTTTTAGATGTTTTACCGGCTTTGCGGATAATCACTTCATCGCTGTATTTGATTCCCTTGCCCTTGTAAGGCTCTGGGGGGCGGAAGGCTCGGATATCAGCGGCAATCTGCCCGATTTGTTGCTTGTTAGCCCCCTTGATGGTGATCACATTCTTATCCACCGCAATTTCCACACCCTCAGGGATGGGGTATTTAACTGGGTGGCTAAAACCTAGAGTGAGCTCCAAAACCTTATGCCCCAAAGCCGCTTTATAGCCCACGCCATTCACCTCTAAGCTCTTGCTAAAGCCCTTGTCCAGCCCCACAACAATATTATGCGCCAAAGCCCCATAAGTCCCCCAAAAAGCGCGATCCTGTGCGCTCTCCCCTACGGGCTCAAAACGCAAGGTATTGCCCTCTAAGAGGATCTTAACCCGCCCATGCGTTTCAAGTTGCTGGCTGGCTTTATTGGTCTTAAAATGCAGGCATGAACCCTCTAGGCTGACCTGCACCCCACTAGGGATATTAATCACGCGTTTTCCAATTCTTGACATGCCATGCTCCTACCAAATGCTACAAAGCACTTCGCCACCTACATTTTGTTTGTAGGCTTCTTCATTGGTGATCACGCCCTTAGAAGTGCTCACAACAATCACACCATACCCGTTTTTAAAGCGTTTGAGCTCTTTGGATTGTTTATAAACCCTCCTGCCCGGCTTGCTCAAACGCTTGATCTCATTGATCAGCGATCTACCCTTTTCATCATAAGCCAACTCCACCGAGATAAAGGGCTTATTGTCTTTTTCCTTGATGTGGTAGTTGGCAATAAAACCCCTTACCTTGAAGATGTCTAGGATCGAAACCACAATTTTAGCATAGTAAAGTTGGGTTACTTCTAAACGCCTCATGCTCGCATTCCGGATGCGAGTCAAAGAATCCGCCACAATATCATTCACCATGATTACCCCTTACCAACTTGCTTTTCTAAGACCCGGAATGAGTCCTTCACTGCCCATTTTTCTCAAGCACACCCGGCACAATCCAAAATCTTTATAGACCGAATGTGGCCGCCCGCAAATGTTGCAACGGGTGTAGGCGCGTACTTTGAATTTGGCTTTTCTTTGGGTTTTTGCGATCATTGATTTTTTAGCCATTAGCGTCCTTTCGCAAATGGCATTCCAAGTAATTCTAACAACTTAAATGCCTCCTTGTCGCTGTTTGTCGAAGTGATGATGGCGATGTTGAGCCCATGGGTTACCATGATGTCATCATAGACCACCTCAGGAAAAATGAGCTGTTCGTTTAACCCAAAGCCATAATTGCCCCGCCCATCAAAGCCATTCCTAGACACGCCCCTAAAGTCTTTCACCCTAGGCAGAGCGATCACAATCAACTTTTCTAAGAAGTTGAACATCACCTTATTTCTCAAAGTAACTTTCACGCCCACCGCCATTTTTTCACGGATTTTAAAGCCCGCAACTGATTTTTTAGCGGTGGTGATCACCGCCTTTTGCCCGGCGATCAAAGAGAGAGTTTGGGCGATGTTTTGCATCACCTTCATGTCTTTGGCATAATCCCCCGCCCCCACGCTCAACACAACTTTTTCTAGTTTAGGGAGCAACATAGGATTTTTAATCCCCAACTCTTGGGCTAATTTCTGTTTCACTTCCTTTTCATAGAAGCTTTTTAAGCCATGCATGTTCTACTCCTTCTCTTTCTTAACATTGGAGATATGCATGGGCATTTCTTTTTGGATATGCCCGCCCTTGGGGTTATCATCTGTGGGCTTAATGGCTTTTTTGACTAATTTGCAACCCTCCACCACGACTAAAGAGCGTTTAGGATAGACTGCTAACACCTTGCCTACTTTGCCCTTATCATCTCCAGCAATCACCTTCACCATATCCTCTTTTTTAATCTTGCACTTCATTTACAGAACCTCCGGAGCCAAAGAGACAATTTTCATAAAATTGGCATAACGCACTTCCCGACTCACCGGTCCAAAAATACGCGTGCCGATGGGGTCTCTCTTAGCATCTAAGATCACCGCTGCGTTATCATCAAAGCGGATCAAAGAACCATTGGGGCGTTGCACCTCTTTTTTGGTCCGCACAATCACGGCTTTAACAACTTGCCCCTTTTTGACTTTGCCATTAGGGATCGCCTTTTTCACAGAAGCCACAATCACATCGCCCACGCTCGCATAGCGTTTATGGCTACCCCCCAAGACCTTGATACACATGATCTCCTTGCCCCCGCTATTGTCTGCCACCACTAACCTAGTAAAACTCTGAATCACTTACACTCCCTTAACAATGATTTCTTTGAGCGCAAAGGTCTTAGTTTTAGAAACGGGCTTGCATTCGACAGCACTCACAAAATCGCCCACCTGCGTGCGATCTTGGCGATCGTCAATGGTGTATTTTTTAAAGCGTTTAACAATCTTGCGGTATTTTTTGTGGAGCACCTTTCTTTCAACCAAAATCACAGCACTACACGCATCAATTTTATTCACGACCTTACCCTGAATGGTGCGTTTATGCGCTTGCTTAGTTTCCATGTCCTGCCTTTAATGCGCTTAAAGCGGTGCTAATCCTAGCGATGTCTTTACGCACCCCTCTAATCTCATTGGGGTTGCTTAGTTGCATCGTCTTGAGTTTGACCCGCAATTCAAAGAGTTCTAATTTTTTGTCTTTTAGCAACTTCTCCAACTCCGCCTTGTTTTTGTTCTGCAACTCAATAAATTTCATTTTCGCTCTCTTTGGTTACGATCTTGGTTTTGAAAGGCAATTTTCTTTGTGCCAAAGCCAATGCCTCGCGCGCTAAACCCTCTTCAATGCCCAGCATTTCATAGACAATGCGCCCGGGTTTGATATTCATCACCCACTTTTCCACTGAGCCCTTACCCTTACCCATCCTAGTTTCTAGGGGTTTGGCTGTGAGTGGCTTATCGGGGAAAACCCGAATCCACACCTTACCCGCCCTTTTGATGTGGCGCGTCATCGCTACCCGTGCGGCTTCAATTTGGCGTGAATCAATGCGCCCATGTTCTATGGCTTTAATGCCAATGTCGCCAAAGGCAAGGTTAGCACCCCGGTAGGACTTGCCCCGGTTGCGCCCCTTCATCTGCTTTCTATACTTGGTCTTTTTAGGCATCAACATGGCTATTCTCTCCCTTTCCTAGTGCGCGCTCTGGGGGCGCGTTCCTCGCTTTCCTCGCGTTTTTCAGATTGGATACCCTTATGCAACACCTCGCCTTTAAAAACCCAAACTTTCACGCCAATATTGCCATAAACCGTGAAAGCCTCCGCAAAGCCATAATCAATCTTAGCCCGCAAGGTGTGCAACGGCACACGCCCTTCCATATACCACTCAGTGCGCGCGATTTCAGCTCCGGCTAAACGCCCTGAAACACGCACTTTAATGCCCTTAGCCCCTGCTTTCATGGCTGTTTGCATGACCTTTTTCATCGCCCGCCTAAAGGCAACCCGTTTTTCTAGCTGGGTGGCTACATTTTCAGCACAAAGTTGTGCGTCTGCTTGGGGGCGTTTGGCTTCTTTGATATTGACTGAGATTTCTTTGCGGATCAGATTTTTTAAAGAGAGTTTGACTTTTTCAATATCCACGCCCTTTTTGCCAATGATGAGCCCGGGACGGGCTGCCACCACGGTGATACGCAACTTTTTAGCCGCCCGTTCAATCAAAATCTCACTGACCCCAGCATAGTAGAGCTCTTTTTTGAGGAATTTGCGGATGCGGTAGTCTTCTTCAATGTTGGCAACGGTTCCATGGCTAGGGAACCAGCGGGAAGTCCAGTTGCGGTTAATACCCAGTCTTAAACCAATTGGATTGACCTTTTGTCCCATTTACTTTTGCCCTCCCTTGCCCACTTCGACTCTAATGTGTGCGGTGGGCTTTCTAATGGCAGTGGCACGCCCTCTAGCACGGGGCATGTGCCTTCTTAGCACAGGACCTGCATCTACACGGCAACTAAGCACCTCTACTTCTTTAGAGTCATACTGCCCGTTATAAACTGCTGCAGTGATCACCCTAGAGAGAATGCGGGCAGCTTTGTTGGGGGTGAATTCGAGGCGGGCGATCGCCACTTCGGCGTTCATGCCCTGCACTTGTCTAGCCAACAAACGCGCCTTGGTTGGAGAAAGTCTAGTATAGCGGAGTAACGCCACGCTCATGAGTTGTCCTTTGTGTGATAATTTGCCATGTTACTTGCCTATCTTTTTTTGCACGGTGCCCTTATGCCCCTTAAAAGTCCTTGTGGGGGCAAATTCGCCGAGTTTATAGCCGACATGGTTTTCAGTGATATAGACAGGGACAAAAATGCGCCCATTATGCACATTGTAGGTCAGCCCGATCATATCGGGTAAAATGGTGCTGCGGCGCGACCATGTTTTAATGGGTTTATTGTCTTTTTTGGCTTTGTGCTTGAGTGTCTTATCCATTAAATGCTTGTCTATAAAGGGACCTTTTTTAATTGACCTTCCCATTACTTGCCTTTCTTGCGTGAAATGATCAAGCGATCGCTTGCTTTTTTGCGTCTAGTTTTATAGCCCTTGGCGGGTAATCCCCAAGGCGATACGGGGTGTCCGCTAGAGCCAGTTTTACCCTCACCGCCCCCATGGGGGTGATCGACTGGGTTCATAGCACTCCCTCTAGTTTGTGGGCGCACACGCTTATAGCGGTTACGCCCTGCCTTGCCAATGGAGGTGTTGATAAAATCCTCATTCCCCATCACCCCGATTGTAGCCATGCACTCGCTCAAAATATAACGCATCTCTCCGCTGGGCATGCGTAAAATCGTGTATTTACCCTCTTTACCCATGATTTGTGCGCTCATGCCCGCACTCCTAGCCAGCTGTCCGCCTGCTCCGGGGTGCATTTCGATATTATGTACGATGGTCCCCATAGGGATATTTTTAAGTTTCATGGCAAAACCGGTTTTAATGTCTAGCCCGCCCTCAGCAGCGATCACCACATCGCCTACCTTGAGTCCGCTGGGCTGTAAAATGTAGCGTTTGTCCCCATCGGGATACACCACTAGGGCAATGCGTGCATTTCTATACGGATCGTATTCAATGCTAGCCACTTTGCCCTCAACATCCCATTTATTGCGTTTAAAATCGATGATGCGGTAAAGCCTTTTAGCCCCGCCCTCTTTGTGGCGGCTGGTGATCTTCCCGCTGTGGTTGCGCCCCGCATGCACGGGCAGTTTCACCAAAAGCTTTTTGACACCGGGTTTAGCACTCATGCCCCTAGAATCCAAACCGCTCATAAAACGGCGGCTAGGGGTGTAAGGTTTGTAAGTTTTAATTGCCATGCACTCTCCTTATGCGCTCAAAGCGGTGATATTGGCATCTTTGGGGACTTTGACATAGAACTTTTTATAGTCATTGCGTTGTCCCAAACGACCCTTAAAACGCTTGACCTTGCCCTCCTGTCTGAGCGAGTTGATTTTTAAGGGCACGAAACCAAAGTAATCTTTAAAGATTGCCTTGAGCTGGTTTTTACTCACGCCCATAGTGGTTTGCACCACAATCACCCCATTTTCTTGCATCGATAGGGATTTTTCGGTGTAAAGTATGGATTTGATGTTTGTAATATCTGCCATGACCACTCCTTCATTGAACTGAAACAAGCATTTCAAACGCTGCTTTTTCGATCACCACCGCACTAAAGGCAGCGACTAAAAAGGCATTCACTTCGCTTGTTTCCACCAAAAAACAATTGGGTAAATTCCTAAAAGCTAAGTCTGTGCTCTCTTGTAGATTCTGCACCACCAAGAGCATATCGCGTTGGTTGAGATTTTTGACAAAGGCATGCGCATCTTTGGTTTTACGGCTAGGGACTCCAATTTGATCCACCACCAAGAGTTTTTGATCTTGCGCCTTTTGCCCTAGGGCGTATTCTAGGGCGAGTTTTTTCTGCTTTTTATTGATTTTAAGATCATAATTGCGGTTATTGGTCGCCCCATGGGATACGCCCCCGCCCACAAACACGGGCGAAGTGATGCTCCCAGCGCGCGCACGCCCCCCGCCCTTTTGACTCCAAGGTTTCCTACCCCCACCGCTCACCTCGCCCCGATTTTTGCTCTTAGCTGTGTTGGCACGCCCCAAAGCGCGGTAATGCTTGACATACAAGTAAAGGTTATGGGCATTGATTTGGGCATACCTAGCAGGTAAATCCAACTCGCCCACCACTTGGCATTGGGCATCTAAGACTTTTGCTTTCATTTTTTCTCCTTTTGGACGCTAATCCTGCCATAAGCCCCTGCATAGCCCACTACAGAGCCCTTAAGCACGAGGATTTTACTTTCTTTATCAAAGGAGATCACTTCATTATGGCATGTTACTTTTTCATTCCCATAGCGACCCGCCATTTTCTTGCCCTTTTGCACACGCCCGGGCCATTCTCTATTACCAATAGAACCCAAACGGCGGTGGAAGCGACTCCCATGTGCAGCAGGACCACCTTGAAAATTCCATCGTTTCATCGCACCGCTAAAGCCCCGTCCTTTAGTGTAAAAAGTGGCTTTGACTTTGTGGGCACTCTCTAGGGCATCGGTTTTGAGATCGCCTAATTCTTCTGGACCGCTCAAAGTGGCAAAGCGGTTAAACTCCTTGCTGAGCTGGTATTTTTTTTGTTGCCCGGCGATGGCTTTATTGTGTTGCTTGTGCAGAGAATAAGCCACTAGAGCCTTCCCATTTTCCTTAAGCGCACATACCTTACTTTCTAAAACTTTCAGCAAAGTAACCGGGACACTCTGCGCCCCAACTACACGGCTCATGCCAATCTTTTGGACTAAATATTCCATTATTTCTCTCCCATTAAAAATCACGCACATAGAGTGCCTGCTAGGCTTTCCCTTCCATAGAAGTTACTTCTACATCCACCTCTGGTGCTAGATCCAATTTCATCAAGCTATCCACGGTTTCGGGTGTCGCAGAGATAATATCGATCAAACGGCTATGCACGCGGATTTCAAATTGCTCTCTAGAGTCCTTGTTGATGTGTGGGGAGCGTAGAACCGTGTAACGCCTATTTTTGGTTGGCAAGGGAATAGGACCCCTAATCTCTGAGCCAGAGCGTTTGACAGCCTCAACAATCGCCACCACCGAACGATCTAAAACGCGGTGATCATAGGCTTTTAATTTGAGTCGTATCTTTTCCATTCTCATCCTTAGCGAATTTAAAAACCACAATTTTATTATAAAAAAAAGCATTAGTCAAGGTTAAAATGGGCTTTTAAGGGCATGGGCTTAGAGATTATTATCCTTTTTTAAAGGAAAACTAGACTAGGATCGCACCTGATGGAAGAGATGGTGAGCAGCATTTTAGAAAGCAACTTTGAGCTAGCCAGCACCCAGCGGGTATTAGCCACGCGTTTTTACACCCTTAAGCCCCCCGTGTTCTTATATGGACCCCCCAAGTCGGGCAAAAATAGTTTGGCTCTCTGCTTTGGGCGGGCGTTTAAAAAGGTTGTGTATGTGGATTTTCAAGATGCACGCCTTGTAGATTCCATGCATGTCCATATCCACACCTTTTGTAATGCCAACCCCCTAGACTTGTTGATTCTTAATCGCCCACCTGCAGATTTTACCCCCCCCAGCGTGCCCACCATCATTATAGACAGCACGCCCATTAACGCCCCCGCCCACTTTGTCTGCCAGCCCACCATGCCCTTAAATTTTGCCGCGTTTGTGCCTTTTTGCAAAAAGAATCCCACACACCTCCGAACACGCTTTTTGACACAATTACAACTACCCACTACGCCGATGTTGCACCCCCACACCAAAATCTTCACTACCTACCCTATATCCACACCTAACGTTTCTTCGCATTACTTGCTATTTCCCAACACTCTTTTTTTCTATCCTTACAGTTTCAGCACAGACCAGCACTTAAACCCCATCAACAACCACACACAGCTA
>NZ_FZLB01000093.1:0-4214 GCF_900196775.1 Helicobacter bizzozeronii | reverse complement strand
CCCCCAAGACCCCGCACAAGTGCCCCCCGCAGTCCAACAACAACCCGACCCCGCATTAGACCCCAATGCCCCTCCCAACATTGAGGACACGCCCGAGTTTAAGGCATTAAAAGAGCAACAAGAAAAAGAGATTGAGGAGGCTAAGGAGGCGTTTAAGCAAGCCAGCCTAGCTTTAGAGCAGGCTAAAATCGCCCAGCAACAAGCCAAAGAGGCTTTTAAGCAAAGCCAGCAAGCTGCTCTAGCCCTGCAAGATAGCCAAGAGGAATTAGAAAAAGCCAAGGAGCTCCAAGAGAGTGCAAAACACGCCCTAGAGGTGGCTCAATTTATGCAACCCCAAGGCTTAAATAACTTGCCCCCCACCCCCCTTGTGGGCGATGCCCCCCTCTTTGAGCTACTCACCCCCAACACGCCTAAGCCCATTGAAATTGAGGCTAAGTTTTTAGCCAGCCTTGAGAATGCCCTTAATAGCGATGAAAAATGGAAAGAACAAATTTATTTGTGCTTGCAAGGCGTGGCTAGGCTTTTAATGGCATTTAAGAGCTTAAAGGGCTTTTATGAGTTGGCCCAAGAGCAACTAGCCAAAGCCAATAACACCCTAGAGTCTAAGAGCGTCTTTTTCAACGCCCAGATTGACTATTTAAAAGAGCTTGTCACAAACTATAACCGCTACTTTGATGAGTTCAACGCCGTAATGAATGAAAACAACGCCCTCATCAACCAGAATTTCACTGTGGTGCTCGATCAGATCGAATTGGTGAAGAAGTTGCTAGCACGGGCTAATAGCGAGGGCAAGAGCTTACTAGCCTATCAAAAGAGTATCGAGCTCTTGCTAGCCAAACTCAACAGCATGGAAGATGTGAAAAACCAGCTTTTAGAGCTCAACACCAAAAGCCGTGCCTTTATTGAGCAAATTAAGGAGCTCTTAGCCGAGGCCATCACCAGCATTAAGGAAAACCAAGAACAGGCGATCAACCACATCAACACCCAAGAGCAAGAGAGCGTTACAAATCTTTTAGCCCTGCAAGCCAACATAGAGATGGCTTTGAATGAACTTGAAGAACAAGGTTTAAAGCGCATCAAAGAGCATATGGCGTTAGTGGATGCCCAAATCGCCCAATTTGACACCGACTATACTAAGCGCTTTGAGCAAATACAAGCCCACTTAAGGGAGGTCATCAAAATACGGGACTTTTTAAAAATGCTCGAACAGAGTATGATTAAAGAGGCGGATGCCAAGCTCGCAACGATGCGCCAAGTGGGGCAACAACAGCTAGATGACTACAATAACAACGCCCAGCAACAAACCCGCCTTTTTGATAATAATGCCCGTATCAGCCAGCAAGCCTATAATGCCAACGCCACCCAAGCCCAGCAAGACTACACCAATAACGCCGCCCAATTAACCCAAGATTTTAACACCAATGCCACCACCCAGCAAGATGCCTATAATCTCAATGCCACCCAAAAACTAGACACCATCAACAAAGCCAACCAACAGGCTACCATTGAGATAGAAGCCCTAGCTAGGACGCAATTAGACGCCTATAACGCCAACGCCCAGCAAAAGACAGACGACTACAACGACAACGCCACAGACAAGATGGCTCATTACGATCTAAACTCCCAAAACAAGCTAGATGACTACAACAACAACGCCCAAACCAAGCTAACAGAACATAAAATTGAGCTCAACAACCTAGCCGATGATTTGGGGGCCAAACTAGCCATCACCGGAACACCTTTGCATACAGAGTTAGCCGCACTTAAAACCCTTTTAGAAGAGTTGCGCCAAAAACAAGATCGATTCGGGCTTAACTTCCAAGTCATCAATATTGCCAATAACCGCAACTGGACTCCCCCAGTCGATTCAATCTATTACTATGTGTTTATACAAGGCGGGCACACCAATATGGGGAGCAACTTGCAAGGGGGCATCACCAGCTTTAGCAATTTACTCAGCGCAGCTGGGGGCTTTAATGGGCAGAGGGGGGAATGCAAGGCAGGGTGGTTTAATTTGCAAGCGGCTACAAATTACACCATTAGCGTAGCCAGTGGCGGAATCTGCTTAATCTCGTATGGCACAAGGATATAAATGCAAGCACCCGATATAACCGCAGGGCGATCTGGTTTAGCCGCTCTAAGCGATGCTTTAGGGCACTTTAGAGGCGCGCATAGCCATTTAAACCAGTCTTTAAAAGACTTTAACGACCAATTGGGGCAGAGCACTAGAAATGCCTATAATATCCTCAATAACGAGGAGCTCAAAGCCCACCAAAGGCTACAAGATCAGATTAAAAACGAACAGAATGAACGCAGCTTAAAGCTCCAAGAAGAGGGCTTTAAATACCAGCAAATGCAAGATAAGATCAAAAACGCCCAAAACCAACAGCGTATCAACATTGAAGCCCAAAATGTCAAGGGGATGAATGCGCTAAGAGGCTGGCAGGGGAAACAATTACAAGCTAACGCCCTAACCCAACAAGTGCAAAACTTCAATTTAGGGGGCTTGATGCAACAAAGCGATGATGCCCAAACGATGATGGGAGGCAATGCCATTCGTGCACAAAGCGGGCTACTCCCCAACAGCAAGAGTAAAAAGCCCCCGCTAGCCTTGCCTATGAACAGAGAATGACCCCCGCACAAAGAGAATTAGCCTTAAGAGCCCTCGCCCAAAGGGACTTATATACTTTTGTTAAGCTCAAATGGGCGCGCTACAATTTAGCCCCCTTTTTGGATAGTTGGCACATTGCATATTTATGTAAAGTGCTAGAGTGCACCCAACCCAACACCACAGGTGAGAGCGATTTACTTACAAGGCTGATGATCAACATGCCCCCCAGCTATGGTAAAACCGAAATTATAGCACGGTGCTTCATTGCTTGGAGTTTGGGGCTAGATAGGAGCAGAAAATTTTTCTATATCAGCTACAGCGATGATCTATGTAGGAAAATCGCCAACCAAGTGCGCGATCTGATGAAATCCAAGTTTTACGCCCAAATCTTCCCCAAACCCCTAGAGTTCTTGCAAGATAACGCCCAAGAGTTTGTTTTAAGAGAAGGCGGGGGACTCTTTGTGACCACGCTTAAAAGCGCATTGACTGGATTCCACGCCCACCAAATCCTCATCGATGACCCGATAAAAGTGAGCGAAATGAGCAGCAAAAGCGCAGTCAAGGCAGTCAATGCCAACTTTAAAGAAAGCGTTTTAAGTCGGCTACAAGATAACCAAAGCAACATCACAATCTTAATGCAAAGGCTAGGGCTCAATGATCTATGCGCCTTTTTGCTCTCAGAACGCGAATTTGAGCCCGCCCAAATTGCTAGCTGGAAGGTCATTAAGCTTAAAGCCTTAAACCCCCAGCAGGAGTGCTACTCCATTAAGGATTTTAGCTACACCCGCGCGCCTAACACGCCTTTATTTGAAGCCCGCCACAACGCCGCCCAATTAGAGGATATGCGGCTGCAAATGGGCAATGATGAATTTAGCGCGCAATACCAGCAAGAGCCCCTAGCCACCAGCGGGGGATACTTTGAGCCCCAATACTTCAAGCAGATTTTTAAGCACGAATTAGGGCAGTTCAACACCTTTATTTTTGTGGATAACGCCCTATCCCTCAAAGAATCCGCAGATAACCGCGCCATTGTGGTTGTGGGGGTGGAAAACTACCAAGAAAACGCCCGTTATGTCGTTTTAGATGTCTATTGCGGGGTTTGGAGCGAGGAGCAGACCATTAATTACATTTTGCAGGCTAAAGAGCAATACCCGGAGGCTAAAACTTATATTGAGAGCGATGGCGGAGGGTTAGTCTTGCACCGCTTGTTATTAGTGGCTTTAGCCCAGCACAACCAAAGAGCCAAAGAGCAACACAAGAGCCCCTTAAATGATGGCATCTTTTGCTACACGCCCAGCCGTCAGGTTAGCAAGGTGGCTAAAATCAAAGCCATGCGCCCCTTTTACCACTCGCGCCGTAAAGCCCCTAGCTTTAGCTATGGGGATATAAGGCGCATGCTCTTTAGAGCATAATAAAAAACAATCATCTTAAAGTATTAGTTAATATAGTTTTGTATAATACACTGCATGCAAACTATCAAATATAAGAGTAACAGTAATATTGTCTATTCTTGCAAATACCATATTGTGTGGTGTCCCAAATATAGACGAAAAGTCCTTGTAGATCAGGTGGAGATAAGGCTCAAACAAATCATTTTGGAAGG
>NZ_FZLB01000010.1:0-17577 GCF_900196775.1 Helicobacter bizzozeronii | reverse complement strand
GGCTAGGCGTGCTTGGGGGGGTGGTGTAGAAATTGGGTTGGGACTGGTAGGAGCGGCTAGGGGTTTGGCTAGTGGGTGGGCTGTAGGGCTCATTGGAATAAGTGGGCGTGTTAGGGGAGTAAGAAGGGGCATTGGATTGTGCCCCACCAAAGTTTCTAGCATCTTTATAAGCCCATAGACTTTCATGGGATTTGGCACTGGGGGGTGGCGTGTGGGGGGTGGAGGGGGTTTGTTTGCAACTGGCTAAAAATAGCACACACGCCAACCCTAAGAGCCTATTGGATAAATTCATTTTGCGCCACTTTCCGACCACTTTTTTCAGAGGGTTGTTTTTTGAGGATCGGGATGATGAGGTTTTGGTTACGACTCAAAAACGAGCCTTTTAAGTTGTTTGCCATTTTGAGCATCTCAATGCTGACATGGAATTTTTTAGCGATGGAATAGAGGCTTTCTCTGGGTTTGACTTTGTGGCTGATAAAATTGCTGGCAATGTCCTTGCTGGGTTTGTAGTGTTGCCTAAAGTAGGCTAAATTTTCATAGGGAATATAAACCATGCTTTTTTGCCCGATGGGGAGGAAATTGTATTTAAACTGGTGGTTATAGGATTTGAGCTCAGATAAAGAGAGTCTAGCGCCCTTAGCCACTTTGGCTAATAAAGTCCCCCCTTGAATCTCCAAACTAGCCAGTGCCACGCGTGATCCGCGATTGAGCAGATATTCTTTGTGCTCCAGTGCATCGACATTGCTAAAGGCAATTGCCAAGCTCAAAATGGAGCGGATATAGTTACGAGTCTCTTTGGGCAAGAATTTTTTATCCTCATTGAGCAAGACATTTAATTCATCGCTCCTAGCCTCTTTGATGGCTTGCAACACCCGACCCGGACCGCAGTTGTATGCCATCGCCACCAAATACCATTGCCCGGTTTGCTTGTAGAGCATTTGGAAGTAACTAATGGCCGCTTGGGTGCTCTTAATGGGATCGCGCCGCTCATCGATATAGCGATTGACCTTTAAGCCTAACATTTTGGCGGTTTCAGGAATGAATTGCCAAATCCCCACCGCCTTTTTACCGCTCTTGGCATCTGTAGCAAAATGCGATTCTGCCATCGCCAAAAACAAAAACTCTACGGGGATATTGTCCTTAATGAGCATGCTTTTAATCGTGGGGATAAAAACCCCATTGGCATCGTAATGTTTGATGAGCCCCTTTAAGGTCCGCTGGATATTTTGGTAGGTTTGGGTGTTATCCACGCTTGCCAAAAACTCCCCATCGACCCCAAAAGCGTTTAAGGGCTTTAAATCCAATACGTTATTAACCAAAGAGTGGGCATTAAGCGGGCTGTGCAGACAAAAAGCCAATAACAGCCCCATCAAGCTTAATTTTTTCATTTAGGACGCTTTTAGGCAACCAAAGAGGTTTTGGGCGTTTTGGGTGGTGATTTGCGCTAGGGTGTGGGGCTCCATTTCCAAGATATGGGCGATCTTTTGGGCGATCAGGGCAATGTGCTTGGGTTCGTTGCGCTGCCCTCTGAAGGGGTGGGGGGTCAAATAGGGCGCATCGGTTTCTAGCAACAAGCGATCTAGGGGGATTTTAGGCAAAACCCCCACTAAATTTTTGGCATTTTTAAAGGTCGCCACGCCCCCAATGCCAAAATAAAAACAAGAGCTCAAACCCAGCAACACCTCATCGGCGTTATAGCAATGCAAAACTCCTTTGAGATTAGGGTAACTTTTTAAAATCTGGTAGGCATCTAGGCTCGCCTCGCGGATATGCACAATCAAGGGCTTAGAATACTCTAGGGCTAACCCAATTTGTGCCCTAAAAATGCCTTGTTGGGCTTGTTTGGTGGCGGGATTTTGGCTCTCTTGGCGGTGGTAATCTAGCCCGCACTCGCCCACCGCCACGCATTTAGGGTGCTGGATATGCTCTTTTAAAAACCCCAAATCAAAACTTTGTTGATCCAATGGATGGACACCCACTGCAAAATAAAGCCCTGCATGGCTCTCACTCAAGGCAATGGCGCGTTTTAAATCCTGCGGGTCAGCCCCGGGGATGATGGCGATATTGACATGCACCCCCCTAGCGCTCTTTAAGACCTCTTGTAAATCAGACTCATAGAGGGCGTGATCCAAATGGCAATGGGTATCAATTAACATATATCTCCCTTACGCAATCAAAAGTTCTATTATATTATAATCTCAAGCGATATAGCCTAAATTTTGCCACAAAAAACGACACTTTAAGGAGATCACCATGTTTAGCGGGCTCATCTACCAAGTCGCCCAAGTTAAATCTCTTAAAGGCGATCTCTTAGAGATCACAAGCGATTATGCCCCCAAAATTGGGGATAGTATCGCCATCAATGGCGCATGCTTGAGTGTGGTTGCTCTAAACTCTCAGGGCTTTAGCTTGCAACTTAGCCAACACACCCAAGAGAGCATCGCCCTAGAAAATTACCAACAAGGTGCGTGGGTGAATTTAGAACCTGCCTTGCTGGCTAATTCCAGGCTAGATGGGCATTTGGTGCAAGGGCATGTCGATGGGATTGGAATCATTACCCAAATTAAGCCTGTGGCTAATCAAATCAGCGTGCAAATCCAAGCCCCCCCAGATATTTTAAGACTTTGTATCCCCAAAGGCTCGATCGCCATTGATGGGGTGAGTCTGACTTTGGCTAGCGTGGGGGCAGATACCCTAGAGCTAGTCATTATCCCCCACACCTTTAAAAATACTCTATTTTGCACCTACACTCAGGGGCGGCGGGTGAATATGGAGAGCGACATGCTGGTTAGGAGTGTGGCGCACCTATTAGCCAAACAAACCCCCACCCCCACATGGTCGGAGTTAGATATGCTGGTGATGGGTTATTAATGGGCATGCCCAAAGCCGCCGCTCTGGCGTATAACATCGGCACAGACAACGCCCCTAAAGTGGTCGCTTCAGGTGTGGGTCAAATTGCTAAAGCCATCATTGACAAGGCTAAAGCCTTTGATGTCCCGCTTTTTTGCAATGCCGCACTGGTGGAATCCTTGCTAGATGTGCGTTTGGATAGCACGATCCCTCCTGAGCTTTACCAAAGCGTGGTAGAAGTCTTTATTTGGTTGCAAAATATCGAAAGCCACGCCCAAATGAGTTCTTAGAGTAGTTGCCAAATTAGCCTAAATAGGCTACAATCCGCACTGGATTTTACTTTGATAAGGACAGGGATGGAAAATAGGGACGATACAATCATCAGGTTTTCTGTGTCTTTACAGCAGAATTTATTAGACGAATTGGACAACCGCATCATCAAAAATGGCTACTCCTCACGCTCCGAACTGGTGCGCGACATGATCCGTGAAAGGCTTGTTGAGGATAGTTGGTCTAAAGATGAAATGTTGCCTGAAATGGAAAATGGCTTGACCGTTGCGGTGCTGGTGATTATTTACGATCACCACCAACGCGAGCTCAACCAAAAGATCATCGACATCCAGCATGAAAGCCACATCAGCATTTTATGCACCACCCATGTGCATTTAAACCAAAATAATTGTTTAGAAACCATCATCTTAAGGGGACGGCCCTCACAGATCATGCACTTGCACCTAGAGATTGGCGGACTTAAGGGCGTGAAATTCTCCAAACTCACCAAAGCCTCTAGTTTCAAGCAAAATAGCTAGGATTTTTGTGGATATTGCACTCTATGGTGGGAGTTTTGATCCCCCCCACATCGCCCATTTGGAAGTGATCAAGCAAGCCTTAGAAAACCTCAAACCCGACAAGCTCTTTGTGCTGGTGGCTTACCAAAACCCCTTTAAAACCCGCCCTTGCTTTAGCCCCCAACAACGCCTTATGTGGATGGGGCAACTTTTAAAGGACTTAGACAAAGTGCAGGTGAGCGATTTTGAGATTTTACAAAACCGCCCCGTGCCTAGCATTGAAAGCGTGGAACATTTTTACCAAAAATACCAACCCAACAAACTTTATTTTATCATTGGTGCGGACAATGTGGCAGGATTGGAGCGTTGGGAGGGTTATGGGTGCTTACAAGAATTGGTGGAATTGGTGGTCGTGCATCGGGAGGGCTATGCCTTGCAACTCCCACAAGGCTTTAGGGCGCAATCTTTGTTTTTGCCCCGTATCCAACGCCCGATCTCCTCAACCCAGATTAGAATTTGTTTAAAACAACACCGCATTAGCCATGACATCCCCTATATCCTGCAGGCTTGTGCGCTCCAAACTTTTAAGGAAAACTATGCCAAACCCAAGAATTACTAGGATCGTGGAACTCTTAGAGGATAAAAAGGCGCTAGATATTGCCCTATTTGACTTGAGTCATCAAGAATACATCACCGATCATGTAATCATAGCCACCGCCCTAGCAGGCAAACATGCCCTAGCCCTGCTTGATCACCTCAAAAGCACGCTTAAGCCCCTTGGTGAGGAATTTTACGCCATTGATGAGAGCAATGAAGAATGGCTTGTAATTGATTTGGGCGATGTGATGGTGCATCTTTTCACGCAGGCTTATCGCGAACGCTTCAACCTAGAGGGTTTTTTACAAGATTACCACAACCCACGCGCGTGAATCCTGCCTTAATTGCCATCCTTGGACCTAGTGGGAGTGGCAAGAGTGCCCTAGCCCTAGAGCTAGCCCAACGCCTGGATGCTGAGATTGTTTCGCTAGACTCGTTAAGTATTTACAAAGAAATCAATATCGCTGCAGCCAAGCCCAGCCTTCAAGACCTGCAATGCGTGAAACATTATGGGATCAATGTCTTAGAAATCCATGAAAAAAACAACGCCCCCCTTTTCAAGCAAGAACTTAAAAGGGCGATCGCCACCACCCCTAAGAAAACCTTACTCATTGCGGGCGGGAGTGGCTTTTATCTTAAAGCCATCTTAGAGGGCTTAAGCCCCATGCCCCATTTAAGCCCTGAGCAACGCTTAGCAATTCAAGAAAAAATCACAGCCCTAAATGACCCCCATGCATTTTTAACCCAAATCGATCCAGCTTATGCCCAAATGCTCAAACCCCAAGACACTTACCGCACCACCAAAGCCCTAGAAATTTACTTTGCCACCAAGCTCCCCCCCACGCTCTATTTCCAAAAACACCCCAAAATCCCCTTTGAACACCCCATCAAACTCTATGCCCTCCATCTGCCCAAAGAAAACCTGCACCAAAATATCGCTAAGCGCACCGCAGAGATGTTAAGATGCGGGGTTGTGGAGGAAATTAGGGCACTTGTTGTTAAATATGGGAGCGATCACCAACCCTTTAGGGCAATTGGACCTAAGGAGTGTTTGCAACACCTGCAAGGCAAACTGAACCTCAAAGAACTCTATGAAGCCATCTACACCCACACCTGCCAACTGGCTAAACGCCAAATGACCTTCAACCGCACGCAGTTTAAAGAGATTAGCTTAGTTGAACCCCACAAGCTTTTAACAGAACTTACACCCTAATCGCGCACACGGGTGGTGCTTTTGATGATCACGCTGTTATAGTCTTTTTGGAGTGGGCGGCGGTTGGGCTTGCTGTGCATGATGCGTTTGAGTTCCTCAAATTGTTTTTGGGAAATGCTGAGTGTTTCTTCGACAATGAACCAAGAGACACCTTCCGTGCAAGGGGGCGTGGTGAGTGAGCCATTAAAGTGGTAGTAGTGGATGTCAGAGGGCAACAGAGTCTCTAAAGGTAAAATCTTGGGGGCTGACTTATTTTTAAAGGAGCTAAATAAAGTGGTGAAAAGAGGGTTAGCATCCCCAATATGGAAACCAATCCCCACAACCAACAAACGCCCCTCATCATCTTGATGCACCAAGTGCATGCTTGTAGGTTCGCGTTTGGAATGAATCGCAAATTCCATAGGGATATGGAAATGCAGGTTAATCAAGTAGTAGGGGTGATCGCGGTAAAGAATGGTGTTAGAAGGGGGCGCAAACTTAGCCACTAGGGTGTGGTGATCATAGCTAACAGAGGTGGGTCTGCGATCTTCATAGTCAAAAACGAGGTTTTCTTTATCGGGTGTGTGGTAGTAGTGTTCGATGTTGATGGGGGATTGATTCTTACCGCTTTTGCAAGTGGCATAATCTTTGTGCAACTTATCCCAATGGTGGGCTCCTGTATGTTTGTCATAACTCCACTCACCAGCACTCAAGGCACTCAAAGACAACAGACCCACTAAAACCAATATATTTTTCATCAATATCCTTTTTGCTAGAAAGATATCTTTTTTATGCATGTATTCCTCTTTGAAAGGCGGCTTGTTTGTCTTGGTAGCCATCAAACCATGTAGTGAGGTAACAATCTGCTAAGTCAAGTTTATTGGACTAAGCCCCTCTTGCCTCTTCTCATAAAGCACACCCCAAAACCCTTAAATGCACCAACAACACCGATCAAAACTCTATATTGTCTGAATTAACATCGCTTGTGCCCGCACCCACGCCTTGTTGGTAATTGCGCATTTGTTTGAATACTTGGGCTTTGATGCGTTCAATGGCCGCACCCCTGTCGCGTTGATCTGCGCTGAGTTGTTTGGAAAAGATAATTTGGTGTTGGCAATCCTTGATATTCATCTCCAAACCAATGTGGAATTGCCCATTGGCTTGACTCTCAAAGATTTTATTCTCAATGGTGTAAAAGCCGGGCTGGTTAGTTTGTTGCACAAAGCGGGCATATTGCCCTGTGATCGCATCGGCAATTTCTTGATCGGAGTGGCTGGCAAAAATGATATTGGCTTTGGGTTTGGGGCTATTGGCTTTGATGATGTCTTGATAAAACTGCGTGGATTGGGGTGCACGGCCATAGGCACTCAAAATCTCATGCATAGGCTCCATCTTGTCCAAGAGGGCTTGTATTTGCTGTTTTTCTTTGATGAAAATACCATGGCAACCCGGGACAGGCTGGAAGGGGGTAAGGGTGTTGTAAAGATTGGTGTAGCGTTTGGCTAGGAGGGATAAGAACATATCCTTGTTAAGTTTAAGACGGGTGTAGCATGTGTGGTGCGTGCATTCTTGCTTGTCTGATTGGACATTGACAAACTTAATGGAATCCACCACAAGTTGGATACGCTGACTCGATCGCTTGTCCAAGGTTTTATTCACCCTAGTGGTGTCGCTGGTGGTTTCAGAAGCCACATGCACCGCAATACTGCTTGCTAAGTCGCTTAACGCCTTTTGCTTGGCAACTTCTTTGCTATCACCCGATCCGCTCCCGTAAAAATAAGCGGGGTTTGTGGGTGTTTTTCCATACCAATGGGGGATGGCACTAAGAACTAGGGGAGCACAGGCAAAAATAAAGCATAATCGTTTCAACATAGCGATCCTTGTTATTAAAGTTGCTGGATCATAGCACAAAAAATTTAGCATTACCACAACACTTTAACGATGTTGGTATATTCAAAGCTCCTAATGTAAAGAATATTGTGTTTATTGGAACAGTAGGTATCGGGCAATAAAAGCATGTTGTGGGCGGGGCATTGTTGCAGGCTAAAGCTGTAAATGGGTTGCCCCTCAGATTGGATGGAAACTTGTTCGTTAGGGGCATTGAGGATGCGGGCGATATAGATTTTGCGTGGGAAAGTTATTGAGTTGCGGATGTCCGCAGAGGCACTGGCCATGGCAAATAAAGAGGAGACTAACCCCCCCATCACCCCTAAGTAGTTATTAGACAGGGCTTCAATCCCCAACTTTAAAATCGTGGAAGTGATAGCCCTTGTGAGGATGTAGGGGAGTTGTTTTTTAAACTCGCTTGCAATGAGCCCATCTACATAGACAAGCTCCTCAAATTGCTTATTTTGTCTAGGAGTGGTGATACTAAAAGAGTTGTGGAAATCTGATCCATCTAAGAATTGTGGGAGGGCAAGGCTGGCATCATAGACCCCATTAGGCAGGGGCAGGGGGAGATTAATTTTAAATTCTTGCTTGGTCGCTTGTTTGCCATCTTCAATAAAAATCCATGTGAATTTTTCTCTTGTGGGGTTAGCAAAGAATAAAAGATCCTCGCCTGTGGTGATCGAATGGCTGATCCCATAGGCTTCTTTGATGTAGTCTATGCCCTTGGATCGATCGTTGTTAAGGGCATAGAAAAGCCCAGAGAGGTAGGACACGGCTGGGTTGATCAGATCGTTATAGGCTTGGAAGTGATCTAAATTAGAGTAATCTTGAGCCAAGATGGCATCAACCTGTGCGGTCGAATCTTGTGCGCTGAGTTTGGACGATCCCTTCTCTTGCATCTTGCTGATTGCCTTTTTAATTTCTTTGTGGTAAAACTCCTTAGCCCGCCTTTGGCGATCATTGGCGCGGTTAAATTCCACCCGTGCGTCATTGATGTCCCCTAAGAGCCAATAATCCATAGCCTTATAATAATTCAAAAACACGCTCTCATAAACGCTCCCCGTGTAGGATTTGACATTGTCATTAATCAAGATCGCGCCCAAGTTCCCCATGGATTTGCCAAAAAGGCTTCTGTGGCGATCAAATTGGGCTTCTGCGGCATTGAAGGCTTGGATGGATTGTTTGTAATGCCCTAACATCAAAGCACTCATGCCATTGTCTAAATGCCATAACAACGCATTTTTGTGATCTTTTTTGCTCCTTTTTTGAGAAAAAGTGTAGGCATTTTGCATGCCAAGTGGGGAGTAATAGGCGCGATCAAAGCGGGCAAAGGCTGTGCGCTCCCCGGTACAACCATAGAGGAATAAAAATAAGAGAACGATCCAATAGATCGCATAGCTCTTCTTTTGTTTTAGGGGCATTTGTTGGGTTTTCGTCTGCATTATGCTGTTGTCTCCATCATTTGGGTTTGTCTGCATTTTATCAAAGTATAAGCAAGTTTTAACTACAATCGACCCGCCTTTTCCTAGACCTATGCAATGGGGTGTTAGGACAACGCTTCAGGGTGGAAACACAGCAGAGTAGCTTGATATCTTGTGTGCCTTAGTCATCTGGGGGAAGGTAATAACTCAAAGAATGGCAGTATGAAAATCCTCTTTATGGGTGCGCCCTTGTTTGCTCAAGTGGTCTTGGAACATTTGATCCAGCAAGGTTTTTATATTTTAGGGCTGGTAACCCAGCCTAGTAAGCCCTTTGGGCGATCCAAACAGCTCAAAGATACGCCCACTAAAACCTTTTTACAACAACATGACCCCACTATCCCCATTTTTGAGCCCGCTAAAATCGATGCGCCCTTTATGGAAAAGATACGCGCGCTCAAGCCCGATGCAATCGTGGTGGTCGCCTATGGCAAGATTTTACCCCAAGCCTTTTTGGACATCGCCCCTTGTCTGAATTTGCATGGCTCACTCTTGCCCCAATTTAGGGGGGCAAGCCCTATGCAAGAGATGATTTTACACGACCTGCCCACCTTTGGCGTGAGCGTGATTGCCATGAGTGCTGAAATGGATGCGGGGGACATTTTGGGCATGTCCTCGTTTGCAAGAGAGCGGTATTTAAATTTAGAGGAGTTGGGTGCGCGTTTAGCCCCGATGGGGGCGCAGTTGCTAGGTCAGGTGCTCAACAATCTAGCCAAAATCACGCCCAAGCCCCAAGATCACGCCCAAGCCACCTATTGCAAAAAAATCAGCAAGGCTGATGGCTTGGTTGGCTTTGGGTGTGCTAAATCTCTTTTTTTAAAGTCCTTAGCCTATGATCCATGGCCGGGGGTGTTTTTGAAAAGTGGCTTAAAACTCTTTGGCGTGCAACTCTTGGAGTCTAGCCAAACCCACCAACCCGGGATCATTCTTGGCATGGAGAATCAAAGCGTTATCATTGGTTGCCAACAGGGTAGCTTAAAAATTGCCGCCTTGCAAGCCCCGGGCAAGCAAAAAGTCGCCGCTAAAGCTTATTTGAGTGGCAAGCGTTTAAAACCCCATGATATTTTAGAGTGATGCGTTTTTGTTATTTTAAAACCCTGCCCTCCACCCAGCTTTATTTGCTCCAACAAATCAAAGATGGGGCATTGGATTTGCCTATCTGTGTGGTGGCTAGACACCAAAGTTCTGGGATCGCTAGCCGCCACCAAGTCTGGGAGAGTGTGGAAAAAGCCCTGACTTTCTCTTTTGCCTACCCCTTAGACGATCTAAGCCCTAATGTGCCCCCACAGAGTTGGAGCGTGTATTTTGGGTATTTGTTCAAACAGAGTTTGCAAACACCTAGCGTGTGGCTTAAGTGGCCCAATGACCTTTATAAGGGAAAAGCCAAAATAGGGGGGCTGATGACCCAAATTTGCCAAAATACCCTTGTGTGCGGGATTGGTCTTAATTTAGAGGCAAGCCAATATGGCGCATTAGGCGATGTGGATACAGCGGATCTTTTAGAGCGTTTTTTTAACACTTTGGAATCTAAACCCTCATGGCAAAGTGTTTTAGAGCCCTATAGCCTAGAGTTTAAAGCCAACCACCATGATTTGCATTTCAAACAAGGCGATCAACGGATTTTTTTTAAGGATGCGTGTTTGCTAGAAGATGGGGGTTTGCTCATCGGAGATAAAAAATATTATGGCTACCGCTAAAGTTAAGCCAAGCTTTGTTAAGATAACCCTTTAATCGTCTTTAATCGTAAGGAATAGGCATGAATATTTCTATCAATTTGTATTTAATGTTGGTCGTGTTTGTTACTTTTATCGTGCTGATGTGGCTTTTGCATCTATGGGTCTATCAGCCTTTGTTAGCCAATATGGACGGGCGGGAAGGCTCTATACAAAAAGATCGGCAATTTATCGATAACACCACCGAAGAGATCGCTTCTAGCAAACAAGAAGCCAAAAATCTACTAAGAGAGGCACGGCTACAAGCGGATAAAATTTTGCAAGATGCCCTCCAGCAAGCCCGCTCTAATTATGAAGTGGTGCTGGCGCAAAAAGAGGAGGAGCTCAACAAAGACTACAAGCGTTTTACCACCCAATTAAAGGAAAGTAAAAGTAATTTGAAACTACAATTATTGCAGGATTTGCCTACTTTGGAGGCATCATTGAAACTAAAAATATCTCAAATGTAGGGTTACCTTTGATAGAACGCATTTTAGTCGGGGTGTTGGCTTTAGGGGCTTGGTGTTGGGCAAGTGGTGGGGAGGTGATGGATATTTCCCAAACAGATATTGTGGAACGGGTCTTGAATTTCATTTTGTTCATGGGGATTTTGTGGTATGCGATGGGGGGGGCTTTAAAAAAGATGTTATTGCAACGGCGGGCGCGTATCTCTGAGAAACTCAGCAGTCTGCAAGAGGAACGCCAAGCCATCAAAGAGGAAAAAGAGCAGGCGTTGCGCTCCTTAGAGGAAGCCAAACAAAAAGCCAGCCAAATCCTCTCCAATGCCAAACAAGAAGCCTATCTTTTGACCCAAAAACACGAGCAACTCTCTAAGATCGCCATCGAAAAACTCATCAAAAACCACCAAAGTTTGATGGAGAAAGAGGAAGTTAAGGTCCAGCAAGAAGTGATCGATGAGGTGCTTGAAGAACTCTTTAAATCCAAACAAGCCCATTTCAATCTACCCACTTATATGCACCTCCTCCACCAAAGAGTGATCCCATGATAGAATTAGTCGCTAAAAAATACGCCAAAGCGTTGCAGGATAGCTTTGAGGCTCAAGACCTAGAACAGGTTGTGCAGACCCTGGAGGGTTTGGTGGCTTTCTATGACGATGCGGAGTTTGTGGAGATCATCCAGTCGCCCTATTATCCCAGCTCTTTTAAAGAGGAGCTTTTAACCAGCGTCTTAGCAGAACAAGATAGCAAAGTGCGTAATTTGATCCGCCTTTTGGCAACACACAAACGCTTAGGTTTGTTGCCCCATATCTACCAAGATTTGCTTAGCTGGATACAAGAAAAGAAAAGTATTTATAGGGGGGTTTTATACGCTAACCAAGAAGTGTCTTTGGAACAACTCAAGCACCTAGAACAAGAGGTGTCCGCTCGCTTAGAAGTTGGCTTGAGTTTAAAAGTCTTTGTGGATGAAGAAATGGAGGGGATTAAGCTGGATATTCCGGGTTTGGGGCTTGAGATCGCCTTTTATAGAGACAATTTTTTTGCCCAACTCAAGCACCATATCATGGAAGCGGTCTAAAAATAACAAGGAGATGAAGTGCCAAAGTTAAAAGCAGATGAGATCAGTGCCCTCATTAAAGAGAGAATTGAAAATTTTGAGTTAGATGTCAATATCACGCAAGTAGGGCGGGTGATCGCTTATGCTGATGGCGTGGCTAAGGTTTATGGACTTAAAGATGTGATGTCCTATGAGGTGGTGGAATTTGACACCGGCGATCGCGGACTGGCTTCCAACCTAGAAGAGGGGAGCATTGGGGTGATTGTTTTGGGTGGGGGCAAGCACATTAAAGAGGGGACATCAGTCAAGCGCACCAAGCAATTAATGAAAGTGCCCGTGGGCGATGCGGTCGTGGGGAGGGTGATTAACACACTGGGCGAGCCTTTAGATGGCAAGGGTGCATTGGGGGCAGATACTTTTAAGTTTGTGGAGCAAAAAGCCCCGGGGATTATGGATCGTAAATCCGTGCATGAGCCCTTGCAAACTGGCATTAAAGCCATCGATGCGCTTGTTCCTATTGGACGCGGGCAAAGAGAGCTCATCATTGGGGACAAACAAACCGGCAAAACCACGGTTGCCATTGATACGATCATCAACCAAAAAGATCAAAATGTAATTTGTATTTATGTGGCGATTGGGCAAAAAGAATCCACTGTGGCGCAGGTGGTGCGTAAATTAGAGGAATATGGGGCAATGGAATATAGCGTGGTGGTGAATGCCCCCGCCTCTGCCTCCCCAGCGATGCAATATTTAGCCCCCTATGCTGGGGTTACCATTGGGGAATATTTCAGGGATCAAGGGCGACACGCCTTGATTATTTATGATGATTTAAGTAAGCACGCTGTGGCTTATCGTGAAATCTCCTTGATTTTGCGCCGACCCCCCGGGCGTGAAGCCTTCCCGGGCGATGTGTTTTATATCCACTCTCGATTACTCGAGCGTGCGGCTAAAATGAGCGATGAGAAGGGCGCAGGCTCGCTAACAGCACTCCCCATTATCGAAACCCAAGCAGGCGATGTGTCTGCCTACATCCCCACCAATGTGATCTCCATCACAGATGGGCAAATTTTCTTAGAAACGGATTTGTTTTACTCGGGTATCCGCCCAGCGATCAATGTGGGTTTGTCTGTATCTAGGGTGGGCGGGGCAGCCCAAATCAAGGGCACCAAACAAGTTGCGGGCACTTTGCGCTTAGATTTAGCCCAATATAGAGAGTTGCAAGCCTTCTCGCAATTTGCATCCGATTTAGACGAAGTGAGTCGCAAACAATTAGAACGGGGGCAACGCATGGTGGAAGTGCTCAAGCAACCCCCCTATTCGCCCTTGCCCATTGAAAAGCAAATTGTGATCATCTATACCGGCGTGAAGGGCTTTTTAGATGGTATCCCGGCTAATAAAGTGGTGCAGTTTGAAGAGAGCCTTTATCCTTTCTTGGAATCCAAGTATTCTAATATTTTGGAGGACATCCGCACGAAAAAGGCACTGGACAAAGACTTAGAGGCGATGCTCAAAGTGGCGATCGAAGAATTTAAAATCGGGTTTGTGATTTAGGGGAGCGCATGGGTGGGAGTTTAAAAGAAATTAGAAAAAAAATCGCCAGCGTTAAAAATACCCAAAAAACGACCCGTGCTATGAAACTTGTTTCCACTTCTAAGCTTAAAAAAACCGAAGAGGTGGCGCGCCGTTCTAAGATTTTTGCCCGCAAGCTCAACGAGGTTTTTGCCGATATTTGCGCCAAGATCAAGACTAGGGGTTTAAAGAGTATTGAAAGCCAGTATTTTTTCCAATTAGAAAAAACCCAAATCCAAAAGATTGACATCATCTTTGTTACCGCCGATAAGGGGCTTTGTGGGGGCTTTAATGTGGCGACCATTAAAGAGGTGGTGCGTTTGATCAACCACTACAAAGAACAAGGGATTAAGGTGCGCCTAAGAGGGATTGGCAAAAAGGGTGTGGCGTATTTTGCTTACAATGGGATTAGCCTACTGGATAAAGCTTTGGATTTGAGCTCCTCACCTGATTATGATCGCGCGAGTGCTTTTATTGATAAGGCAGTACAGGATTATTTGAATGGCTTGACTGATAGTGTGGTGATTATCCATAATGGGTTTAAAAACATGATCTCCCAGCAGATCAAGATCAAAAAGGTGCTCCCATTAGAATTTGATAACGCCCAACTAGATGAGAATAGTCCCCATAGTGGAGAGACACAGGAGGGGATCATGGTCGAACCTGATGATGAAGAGGGTGTGATCTTAGATGCTTTGGCTAAAAAGTTCATTGAGTTTAACATGTATTATGCCTTGCTTGATTCCTTAGCGGCCGAGCACAGCGCGCGCATGCAGGCAATGGACACGGCGACCAATAACGCCGCTGATTTGGTGCGTAGCCTAACCATCTCTTATAACAAAGCGCGCCAAGAGGCGATCACCACCGAGCTTGTGGAAATCAATGCGGGTGTAGAAGCGATTAGATAGTTCAAGGAGAAGACATGGAAGATCAAAACATGCAACTTAGCAAGGATAAAAGAGAGGGGCGTATTATTCAGGTGATGGGTCCTGTGGTGGATGTGGATTTTGATTCCTATCTCCCCATGATTTATGAAGCCCTAGATGTGGCTTATGATTTTGATGGGGAGAGCAAGCATTTAGTTTTAGAGGTGGCAGCCCACTTGGGGGATAAACGCGTGCGCACCATTGCGATGGACATGACAGAGGGGCTCACACGGGGGCAAAATGTGGTCGCAAGGGGCAAGATGATCGAGGTGCCCGTAGGGGAGGCGGTCTTGGGGCGTATCTTTAATGTCGTGGGCGAAGTGATTGATGAGAAAGAACCCTTAAAAGAACCCACCCTTTGGTCTATCCACCGCACCGCCCCTGCCTTTGAGCAACAAAGCACCAAAACCGAAATGTTTGAAACCGGGATTAAGGTCGTGGATTTATTAGCCCCCTATTCTAAGGGCGGTAAGGTGGGCTTATTTGGGGGTGCGGGTGTGGGTAAGACGGTCATCATCATGGAGCTCATCCACAATGTGGCTTACAAGCACAGCGGTTATTCTGTCTTTGCGGGCGTGGGGGAGCGCACTAGAGAGGGCAATGATCTTTATCATGAAATGAAAGAGGGGGGGGTATTAGATAAGGTCGCGCTGTGCTATGGGCAGATGAATGAGCCCCCGGGGGCACGCAATCGCATCGCCTTTACGGGTTTAACGATGGCAGAATACTTTAGAGATGAAAAGGGCTTGGACATTTTGATGTTTATTGATAACATCTTTAGATATGCCCAATCAGGGGCGGAGATGTCCGCATTATTAGGGCGTATCCCCTCAGCGGTGGGTTACCAACCCACGCTAGCTAGCGAGATGGGCAAACTCCAAGAGCGCATCACCTCCACCAAAAAAGGCTCAATCACTTCAGTGCAAGCGGTGTATGTGCCTGCGGACGACTTGACCGACCCCGCCCCAGCTTCGGTGTTTGCCCATTTGGATGCGACCACGGTTTTAAACCGCAAAATCGCTGAAAAGGGCATTTACCCGGCTGTCGATCCTTTGGATTCCACTTCTAGGATTTTAGATCCCCAAGTGATCGGGGATTTGCACTATAAGGTCGCCACTGGGATTCAACAAATTTTGCAAAAATACAAGGATTTGCAGGACATCATCGCTATTTTAGGGATGGATGAACTCTCTGAGGAAGACAAGCGAATCGTGGAACGTGCCCGTAAAGTGGAGAAATTCCTATCCCAGCCCTTTTTTGTGGCAGAGGTCTTTACGGGTAGCCCGGGCAAGTATGTAACTCTCAAAGAAACCCTAGAGGGCTTTGGGGGGATTTTGGAGGGCAAATACGATGACATTCCCGAGAACGCCTTTTACATGGTAGGGAGTATCCAAGAGGTCATTGAAAAACATGAAAAAATGAAAACTGAGGGGCGGGATAAAAAAGAAAAAAGCGCATAAGGCTAGATATGGGCGCGATGGACTTAATGGTTAGTATTGTGGTGCCACAAGGTGAGATTTTTGCCGGTCATGTGGATCGCATCACTCTACCCGGGGCAGAGGGTGAATTTGGCGTGCTCAAAGGGCATAGCAACATGGTTTCTTTGCTCAAAAGTGGGGTGATTGAGATTGAGAGAGAACGGCAAATTAGTTTGATTGCGATCAACTGGGGGTATGTCGAAGTCAAACATGTGAGCGTGGATATTTTGGCTGATGGGGCGGTGTTTATCAAGGGTGATGATGAGGTCTATAAGGCTAAAAAGCTCCTAGAAGATGCCACTTCCGATCGCATCGCAATTTCTAGCGTGATCGCCAAAATTGAAGCGCATGGTTTGAGGTAGCCGCCGTGATAGTTGATTTTCTTAATGAGAGTGGCTGGGTAACCATTGCGGTGATCGCTTTGCTTTCGCTGTATTTTATTTTGACCTTGTGGATCTTTTTTTACAAATATATCTCCATTAAGAGCAATATCATGCGCGAAAAGGATTCGCTAGAAGCCATTATCGATGGTCGCCAAGAGATGCCCAACTTTAAATTGTTCAAAGAGATTGGCGCGCGGGTATCCCACGAACTCTTGTCTGTGTGGAAAGGGCAGGTGCTCAAGCAAAATAGCACCGGTCTAGTGGTGTTGAGTATCGTGGCTTCTACCGCCCCCTTTGTGGGTTTGTTTGGGACCGTGGTGGAAATTTTGAATGCCTTTGGGCATTTGGGCGCAGGCGGGCAGGTTTCTTTTGAGATCATCGCCCCGGTCATCTCAAAAGCCCTAGTCGCCACTGCAGCGGGCATTTTAACCGCCATCCCGGCTTACTCTTTCTTTTTGATCTTAAAGCGCAAGGTCTATGATCTATCGGTGTTCGTGCAAATGCAAATTGATGTATTGGTGGCTAAAGAGAAGTGATGTCTTATGTGGTAGATGATTGGGACAATGACAAACCCGAACTCAACATCACGCCCCTGGTGGATATTATGTTGGTTTTGTTGGCGATCTTGATGATCACCACGCCCACCCTCACCTACCACGAGTCCATAGAATTACCCAAGAGTTCCAAAAACACCAACACCCCCAAGAACAAGATTTTAGAAATCCGTATGGACATTAAGGGCAATATTTACATCAACAAAGACACTTACCAAGCCGCCTCTTTCCCCAAAGCCTTTTTGCAAATCGCCGCCCAGTATCCGAAAAACACCCCCGTTTATATCCGAGCCGACAAAAGATTGATCTACGATCACATCATTTTTTTACTCAAAAATGTTAGAGAGGCAGGCTTTCATAAAGTTTCTCTAGTAACCAGTGCGTGATGAAAAACCAAGTTCTCTTTGTGGGATCGGGATTTTTGGCATGCGCAGCCTATGCGCTCTTATTAAGTCTGCTGTTAATACAAATCCAAACCCCCAAACCCACCCCCACGATCTTACAAACTATGGACATTGATTTTTTGGTTGAAACCCCTGCTAAGTTGCCCACCCCCAAAGAGGCTTCTAAACCTGTCTCTTTTAAACATCTGACGCCGCCGACGAATAGAGAGGTGTAGATTTGTGTGTCAGCCGCAGCTTTAAA
>NZ_FZLB01000108.1:0-1071 GCF_900196775.1 Helicobacter bizzozeronii | reverse complement strand
GGCGTGCTGGCTTGGGCGTGCTGGGGGGCTTTTGGGGGCGTGCTGGCATTCTTGGGGGTTGTTGGGGCTTTTGGGGGCGTGCTTGGCGTGTGGGCTTTAGATTGCACCAAGTGGGCTAAATTCTCCCGTTGCTCTTTTTCTTGGCGAGTCGTGTTTTTGTCATAAAATTCTAGGGCACTATCCATAGGCAAGATCATCTCCCCCATGCGTAACATCGGCTTGCCCTTGTCAAACACCACGCTTTGCACCTCGCCCCGCCCAATGCGTGTATGCAAGTATTTATTGGTCTTGGGGTCTAAATTATATTGGGCGAACACCTCATAAGTGCCCGATTCTACGGGCTTGCCCTGCGCATTCAGCCCGTCCCATTCAAACTTGACATAACCTTGTTTGCCACTATCCCCCTTTAAAGACAAGGTGCGGACTAATTGTTTATCTTTGTCATAAATTTGGATATCTGCTCTGCCCTCAGTGGTGTTAATGGGTTCATCAAAGTAGAGCGAAAAATCCACCTTGCCCTTAGTAACATTGATCCCCTTGACATCGGTTTCAGCGATCTTGCCAATCATGGTTACGCTGTTTAAGCCGGAAGCTTGAGTCATGACCGCATTGCTTTTGAGTGTATTATCCACGCCCTTATCTAGGTGTTCCAAAGTCTCCTTAAGCTTGCCTTGAAAATCCTTGAGAGATTGGTTGGTTGCCTTGGTGGATTGCATCGCATCGGCAACTTCCTTCATCGCCTTTTTATTCTCCTCTTGCATCTCCACTTGGGTGAGCTGTGCGGTTTGGCTGATGATTTTATCTGTCTCCATGGGAGCTGTTGGGTCTTGGTTTTTGAGTTGCTCCAAAAAGAGTTTCATAAACGCATCTTTGTCTAGACCATTGGCGATTTTGGGCTCGTGCTTTTTTTTCTCCATCGCCGCCTTTGCGCCGGTTACCTCTGCTAAATCAATTGGCATGACCGCCTCCTGAATCTAAATGTGCGCCATTATACCCAAAAGTCTTTAATCATGCATACTGGGGCAGACCTACCTTACTGGGCTCTTGGGGGGGGTTGGGTGCGTCTTTGGG
>NZ_FZLB01000012.1:0-14251 GCF_900196775.1 Helicobacter bizzozeronii | reverse complement strand
GGGTTGGGTTTGTGTGATAGTGTCTAGTCCCTCTAATTGGATAGTTTCCATGTCTGTCAAGCACACCCCACCCAAGTCCTCTAAAATCTGCAAAGCTTCGTATTTATCTAGGTATTTGAGCGTTGTAAAGCGTTGTAAAAGGTCTATTCTTAGATTTTCCATTGCAACAAGCACGGGGCATGTTTGCAAGTTTTCCACACTGCTTAAAAACTTTTGTTTGCATAGGTCTTTAAAGTTAGCAAAGTGGGTTTTGAAGTTTTGCTTGAAGGCTTTAATGGGGGCGTGGGCGTTTAAGATTTCTAAAGGGTCGCCCTCTATGGCTTGGTAATAGCCCTCTCTGTTTGGAATCGGACTAAAGAGTTTATGAGTAGCGTTAAAGTCCTCTAGTTCTTGGATTTGTGCGATCTCAATCTTGGGGATACCCCCTAAGATCAAGGCATCAAGATCGTCTTTGTCTTCCTCTTTGGCACTGATGTAGCTAGGGATGTTTAAAACATAGTTGTTTGCTTTGATTGCTTCTAAGGGCACTTTGCGGGCAAAATGGGGGACATCTTGGCGTTTTTCTAGGGTGTCGGCGATTTTGCGGATATGTCTAGCTTGCAAGGCGTTTTTATTGCCCTCTTTCACGCATTCATCGGAGGCATCGATGATGAACACATCGCGACCTTCTCTAGTGTGTTTTAAAACCATGATGATTGTGGGGATTCCCGTGCCAAAGAATAAATTGGGGGGCAAGCCAATAATGGCATCGATCTTGCCCTTTTCTAGCAAGGCTTGGCGGATTTTGCCCTCTTCATTACCTCTAAAAAGCACCCCATGGGGCAAGACAATTGCCATGATCCCATCGGGCTCAAGATGGTAGAGATCGTGGAGTAAAAACGTAAAGTCAGCTTTTGTTTGGGGTGCAATGCCAAATTCCTTATAGCGGGGGTCGCTGGTGTATTTGGTGTTCTCCCAGTGGGCGGAGTAGGGCGGGTTAGACACACAAACATCCACACGCAAAGCTTGGTTATCCTCGCCTCTTGGCCAATCCTCTTCGAGCGTGTTGGCGTTGCGGACATCAATGTTGCGCGCATTGATCCCCCGCATGATTAGGTTCATTTTGGTTAAGTTGCAAGTGCTGGTTACAAGTTCTTGCGCCTTGTATTTAAGCCCGTTTGTATCGATAAGTGCGTATTTTTCTGCCAAAATGTGGCGCATGTGCAAGAGCAAACTCCCCGAACCACAAGCTGAGTCATAAAGGGTGATTTTTTCTTTGTTTTTGCCTTTAAAAAAAGAGGCAATGATTTCACTCATCAACACGCTCACCTCTGCAGGGGTATAGAACTCCCCTGCTTTTTTGCCCGCACTGCTGGCAAACTGGGCGATCAAAAACTCATAAACAAAGCCCAAAACATCGTAGGTTTTAGACTGGCTGGGGATTTTATCGATGTCTTCTAAAAGCTTTCGGACATGGTTGGCTTGTGCTGTGGGATCGCCTAGTTTGTCTAAACTCTTGCGTAAATCATTGAAAATACTCTTTAGCAAAGGCTTGTCATTGTCTTTAGGCTTGTCCTCGTCTTCAGTCTTGCTCTTAACATGGTTGTCAAAGTCTGTTAAGGCATTGGCGATATCCTGGATTTGTAATGTTGACCCTTTTTCTAAAAGGGTGTCAAAAAGATGATCATGGGCAATGAAATAACCTAGCTTGGATTGTAAGCGTTTATAATTGGGGTTTTTGTCATCTAGACATAATGCTTCTTTTCTGTTCTCTGGTGAGATGCCCGCTTTTTTCGCCTCCTCAAGCAAGCGATCACATAGATACTTGTAAAAAATAAAGCCTAATAAAATGTCCTTGTATTCATTGGCTTCGATTTTGCCCCGCATTTTGTTACAGCTGTCCCAAATGGCACTGGCGAGTTCTTGCTTATTCATTTAGCAACCTCTCTTGAGTTTGTGTGGGACTTTGTTACAGCTGTCCCAAATGGCACTGGCGAGTTCTTGCTTATTCATTTAGCAACCTCTCTTGAGTTTGTGTGGGACTTTAAGTATAAAACAGAAAATGGGCTTGATTTTACTTCCATGCATTGCTCATAAAGATTGATGAGTCTTTGCTTTGCTTGTGTGAAGTTCTGTGGTTGGGCGTAGAGAAACACGCCGGAAAGGGCTATCCAAGTAAGCCATTGGAAGAGCATTTGAGAGTCCCTAATGTCTTTTGAGGAGAGTATACTGCATGATAGTTACATTTAAAAAAATGGAGCAAAAACAGATGGATAATCAAGGCGATCAATTCGATCAGTGGAACGAACAAAAGAAAAAGATACAGGCAAAAGTTAAAAAGACTTATGCTAAGAACATCATACTGGGTTTGTGTGGGCTACAATGTCTGGCATGAAATCTATGAAAATCTGCAAGCTTTACACGCCCCGTATTGGTGTTAAAAATGTTGTCTGCCAGATTGTTTTTAGGTATCCCTCTTAAGTAGCCAAATCCAAAAAGGGGATATGCCCTACCACCATTGTTTCAAGGATAGCAATGGAACAGAACAAATTGCCTTGCTCCACCAAACTAGGGTCTTTGATGCAAAACGCAGACGGACTAAGATCGCCCAAGTAAGCGATGAAGTGTTAAAAACCATCAAAGACAAACTCAAAAGCGAAGTGATTGATTGATATTCCCCACTTGCAAAGCCTGCCGTAGGGTAGCTAATCCTAGCACGGAAAAGCCCGTTGCTCCAATGAGCTCGCACAATTTTAACACAGCTGATTTTAAACAGCACTCAACAACACATAGGGGGTGTTTACCCTATGTGCTCTATAGCCAAAAAGCTAGTGTTTTGTGGCACAGTCGGGCAAAACACCATCAAAAACACCCTAGAACTCATTTTAATCTCACTCAAGTCCAAAACCCCCAAAAAAGTCCCAAAAAAGATGACAAACCTAACACCTCACAACCACCACAGATAAAAATAGCGTTTTAAGAGCCGTAAAGGCATCATACACCGCAATCTTGCCAAAAACCATACCAAACCATTACCAAAGTCCCAAAAGCAATTGCAAAGCATTTTAAGTGTAAAAAACGCTAGAACCCCATTTCCCCACAGACTCTAATCTCATCCTAAACCCCTTGAACCTCCAGCCAATATAACAAACTCTCACTTCTAAAGCCTCTCTTGGGGGTTTGGGGGCTTACCAATATTTTAGGCATTTTTGCAAGCTTTGGCTTCTAGGACAAACCCTAGCTCTTTTAGTGCCTGCAAAAGACTTTTTTGGGGACTTTTAAGGGTCTTGCCCTCAGCTTTAGCAATGTCTCTTAAAGCACGCTTGATTTGTGCTTCATCTCCATCCTCTAGCATAGCGTTTAAATAAGCGAGGCGTTTTTCTTCTGTGTTTAAGTAACGGCTGATGTCAAGGTCGCTGAAAGTTACCATGCGAACTCCTTTAGGATTTCTTGGGCTTTTTGGATGTCTCTTTTCTGCGTGCTTTTATCACCACCGCACAGCAAAATCACCAACACCTTGCCCCGTTTAGCAACATAGAGGCGGTAGCCTGCACCCGTGTGGATACGCATTTCAAAGATTTGCCCCGTAATGTGCTTGTGATCGCCAAAATGCCCGTTTGCACGCAACATATCCAATCTTTTGGCAATGGCAGATAAAGCTATAGGATTTGCTAAGCCCTCTAACCACGCATCAAATACAGAGGAAGTTTTGACAATCATAGGCATGGACACCATTGTAGCGTATTTGTGCTCAATGAGAATTTACACTCTATTGTGTTTTGTGGCATGAGTATAGAGTTGATGTGTAACCTAAAAGCCCACAAACGCTCTACAACGCTTGCCAACTTTAAAACGATTTTGGAACCAGTCTTGGGGTAAGTTGTGCGTGGTGTGGCGTGTAAAAGTGAAACCTTTGAGTTTCTCTAACATAGCAATATGGCGGGGTTGGGTGGCTAATTCTAGCTGTATTTGGAAGTCTATGTCTAGCCCACTATCCACATTTTCAAACAACGCAGGGATGTTATCTAAGTCGCCTTGCTCTATTTGCCCTAAAAATGCCAAGCCATTGTCAAAGATGGGCGCGGGCGTGGCAAATGCGTTGTTGTTGTTATCTACTAGCATGCCATAGTTTCCTAAGTGGCGAGTGGCGATCGGTAAGCTTTGTGCTAAAACCCATAAGAGCCACTGCCTCCAAAGGTTCGCTAAAAGGGTTGTTGTAGAGATTAAAATCCTCCCAAGTATATTGCCCTTGTGTGGGTGTAATCCAAAAGGTATCGGTAAGTGAGAGGGCAAGACTGGCACGCACATAGGACAAGGGGTCGTTCTCTGCGATGCCTGCAGAAAACAAGATTTGGCGCATAAAACAGCGGTGCTTGGGGATATAGCGCTGGATTATCCAGCGCATTAACCGAGTGGGTAAATCTGCTTTCAAGACACTTTTTAGGGGTATGGGGAGCAACTGGGGCATAAAGACCTTGATGTCTGTAATAACAGGCTCTTTTAAAGTTTCATCAACATCAAAGATCAATACATTGTAATCTTTGTTTTTTAATAAGTATTGCATGGTTACCTCTGTTTAAATATTAGGGTAGAAGTGGCAAGGCAAGAGTTTTTGCACACTTTAGGCAAGAAGATCGCTCGTCTTTAGCGGGTGGGTGATTCATTGCCATGCGCTCTTTAATCAAGAAGATCGCTCGTCTTTAGCGGGTGGGTGATTCATTGCCATGCGCTCTTTAATCAAGTGCTTTTGTCCTCATCAAGCAAGCAACCAAGCACAAACTCCATCTTTTTTCCTTCTAATCCGTTCTAAATCCCATGTTGTGATTATAATTTATTGTATTTACAATACCACTATTTACAATACTTGTATTGTATTTACAACTATGTTATATTGTGGTGTGGTAATATATTGTAAAGTATGGTATGTTGTGGTATTATAAGTTATTTTAAGTTCTTGTATGGTATTTTAAAGTCTGTTATTTTAAAGTATTTCCAACTAAAGAGAGTCTATGATCATCACCATCGCCAATGAAAAGGGAGGGAGTGGCAAAAGCACCCTATGCATTAACTTGGCATTACAATTTCTCAAAGCCCAAAAAGATGTGGTGGTTTTAGACACCGATCCCCAACAGAGCGTGGAAGTGTTCATTAATATTAGAGGTGAAACCAACTTGGCTACTTTCCCACTATTCAATAGGACGGGCAACATCACAGACACGCTCAAACAGATGGTAAGCAAATACGACACCATTATTATTGATACTAAGGGCGAACACTCCAAAGAGAGTCAAAGAGCTATTCTGCTTAGCGATATTGTGCTGATTCCCACAACCCCTAGCCAACTAGATACGGCTGTGTTGCTGGAGATGTTTGAGCGCATTGAGAACCTCCAAGCCCTCAATGAAAAACTCAAAGCCCTTATTCTTATCAACAGAATGCCCCCCATCCCTATTCTCAAAGAAAAGCAAGCTCTAGTTTCCTTTATTGAGCAATACAACACCAACCACCAAGTCTCTCTTTTAAAAAACCATTTATGCGAACGCATCGCCTTTAAACGCAGCATTGCAGAAGGCTTGGGGGTGATGGAATACAGCGATACCAAAGCCAAAACAGAATGGCAAGAGTTTTTCAAGGAACTAAAAACCCACCTTTCTACCCCAAATTAAGGAGAACACCCATGCAATTTAAAAACACCAAGAGAGAAACACCCAACAGCCCAGATGATTTAGAAGCCCTAGATGCCAAATTCACAGACAGCATCCAAAAGCCAGACAAGGAGACCAAGAAATACTACACCTTGTTTTTATCCCAAGAGACCATGTCTAAACTAGAGCAATATCTCCAAGAGTTTGGGCGTTTCAAAGAAAATAAGAGCACTTTTATCCAAGAAGCCCTAGAAGAGCATTTAAAACGCAAAAGAGAACAGATCAAGCAAGAATTATCTGCAAAATTAGGGAAACTAGAAGACTAAGGGGCTAGACATTGTGTGCTTGTATTGTGCTCCCTTTACAAGGGGCTATGCCCTATCTTTTCGCTTTAATGTTTTATCAATTACCCGTTTAGCATCCTTTGCCCTTTGGCGCACCACTTCACTGCACGCTTTAACTAAACTTTTCTTAGGGCGGTATCTAGGGTGTGGAGTGAAGGTAAAATCTTGGAGTGTGTCGCATAAATCTAAGTGCCTAGGCGTGGCGTGCATGGCAACAAGCTTATCAAATCGGTAATTAAAGTAACTCCTAAAATAATCGTGCGTTAATCTAAAATACTTGGCAAACCCACCCCCTGAATACCCCCTGATGTAATTGAAAAATGCCGACCCATTGTCAAAAATGGGGGCAGGTCTTATGAGTTTATTTGTATCGTTATCTACTAACATCCCATAATTGCCCAAGTGGCGATCCTCATTAGCAATAATCGCATCAAATAACATCAAATCACTAAAGGCTTGCACCCCCATTATGGATTCGATAGCTTGCTTCATTTTTTCATAGTCAAATTTGCCCCTCAACACCTCATAAGGCAAACACTCCCAAATGGCTAAAAACCCCACTTCTTGGCTTGTAAAAAGCGGGCAGGTGCTGTATCTTTCTTTGCTAAACTTCCACTCTTTAATCCCTTTTTCTAAACCATAAACCACACAATCTAAGCCCATAGCTTGTGCGACTTGCGGACTATAATACTCGCACAAAGGTTCTCTGGCTGTAATAAAGCGTCTATCATCATCGCCCGTCCCCTTGACAAGCTCAATGCCCTTAGCACTTCTACGCCAGCATTTCTTAAGCGTGCCATCTGTGGTGGGTTCAGGGCTTAGAATTTGCCCTTGTGTCTGTGCGATTACTCCCGTGATGGCAATCACTTGCAAAGTAGGGTTAAACTCATTTTCAAAAAGATTAAAATCCGCCCACCTATAAAAATGTGCTTTGTCAGTGGGCACCACCCAAAAGCTATCTTTCAAAGACAGCGCAAAGGTTGTGTCTAGGTAGGCTAGGGGGTTTTGTGTGTCGGCTTTTAAGCCTCCCTCTAGGGCGTTTAAAATTGTGTCAGCAAAACAGCGACTATCAGGGATTTTGCGTTTGCGTAACCATCTTAAAATGTGTTTCTCGCTCACCTCATTGACACGGATATAGTAAGGCAACAGAGCTTCATTTAACACTTTAAAGTGTAGGTTCTTGCCCTCGTTTAAAACTTCGAACTCCAAGACATTGCGGTCTTTGTTTTTGAGGGTGTAGTGCATTTGGACTCGCTTTTGGCATAGGTGGTGGGCATTGTAGGCTGTTTTAGCTGAAAAAAGCAACCGCATATAAACGCTCCATAACACCCCACAATAAAACAAACAACCCAAGCAACCCCCCAAACTTGCGTTAAATCGAGCGATTTTGTCTATAATAGCAAATCTAAGGATTCCAAATGCCAAAAGACGCACAAGAAAAACCCCAAACCCCAAGCAACTCAAATCAAAATAGTAGAGAGGCTTTGTTTAAAGCCGTGCGTGAAAAATGCCACAACAAGCTAAAAGACCCCGAAGTCCTAGCTGTCTATCAAAGATTGGCACAAAAATAATGTTCTATCTCACCCTACAAGAAGCCATTATCTTACACGATGAAATCTTGGAGATCACCCAAGGTTTAGAAGGCTACAGCACTGAAAGAGTCGGCTATTTGGGGAGTGCGCTGGAAAATATCCAAAACGACCTTTACTACCCCACGCTTGCAGAAAAATGCGCCCATTTAATGTTTGCCTGCATTAAATTCCACCCTTTTTCTGATGGCAATAAACGCTCTTCTATTTACCTTGCTATCCATTTTTTAGAGGCTAATGGGGTAGATACAGAGAACTTTGAGAAAGATTTTGAGGATATTGTGGTTTTTGTCGCTGAAGATAAAGTCAGAAAGGCAGAATTAAGCGAAAAGATCCACCGCTACACTGAAAAATGAAAAAGTTAGCCTGTTCTTTCAATAAACAATGCGCTATTATCTTTGATAAAATTTCAATTAAATCATAGCTAGTCGAATAGCAAAAGGATTTGGAGATGCTATACATTCCGCCCACTTCTAATGAGGTGTATGTTAGTGGCATTGTCGCTTTAAACATCTATTGCCCCGAGATGACGGGAGATTGGCATAGCGCACGCGCACTCATGGAAAACTCCTTCCCTATGGATATTTACATTTATGGCGAAGGGCAAAAGAACAATACGAACCATTTATTGGGAGATTTAGGTGTTATAGATGGCACGGCACGGCTTAATAGAATGGGCTACTATCCTCAAAACACGCCCACTTATATCGCCGATCACCCTAGGGCATGCGTAGACTATCTTTACACCTCTGTTTTACAATCAGGAATATTGGGAGAGGTAATGTTAGATGAGTGGTTTCCCACTATTGAGGATAAAAAACGAGTATATGCTTTGCTTGAAGTGATGTACCCTAAACTAGATACACAAAAGAAAAACTGGTTGGATGCTTGGATGGCTAGAAACCCTATAACAGAGTAAGCATTGACAAATGACTATCATTGGGTTATCCTTAAAAAATTTAAGACAATAGCATGCCTATAAACTTCACAACTTGCCCCTTAGACAAATCAAAATTCTACGATGGTGCCAATGGCAATAAAATCGCTATATTTTACAAGAATGCCCGCCACATGCTAAAGTTCCCACCCAAGGTCAAACCTTCTAAAAACCTTGAAATGACACACACGAACGCTTGTTTTTGTGAATACATGGCTTGCCACATTGTCAAGTCTTTAGGCTTGAGAGTGCAAGAAACTATCCTTGGGACTTACTTAGATAAAGTGGTCGTGGCGTGTAAAGATTTTACAAGTGATACAGAGCTTTTTGTGGATTTTATCGCGGTGAAAAATAGCATTTTAAGCTTAGAGAGCGGGGGCAAGGACACGACTTTAAGCGGGGTATTGCTTACCATAGAGCAACAAGGCATCGTGAATCGCACAGCTTTAAAAGCGCACTTTTGGGAGATGTTTATCGCCGATACGCTCATAGGCAACTTTGATCGGCACAATGGCAACTGGGGGTTTATCAAGGACTTAAACACGCATAGCTACACCATTGCCCCCATTTTTGATTGTGGCTCATCTTTGTTTTCCCAAAGCGATGCTACACACATGCAACAAGCCCTAGAAGACAAGCAAGAGATGCGTGCTCGGGTCTATAGCTACCCTTGCTCTATGTTGAAAGACGACAAGGACAAAAAGATTAATTACCACAATTTCTTAACAACAACTCAAAACAAGGATTGCCTAAGCGCACTTGTTAAACTCGCCCCTAAAATGGATATGGCTCAAATCCACTCCATCATAGACAACACGCCCTTTATCTCTAGGCTACACAAGGACTTCTTAAAAGCGGTGTTGCAACAAAGAAAAGAAAAGATAATAGATAAAGCCTATGTAAGGGCTTTAACATTAATGTAATTTCATTTTTCTCATCCGCTCAAAGGTTGCGTGGGCGTAGTTGTGGCGCAATTTAACAAGATTATCTTTATGCACTCCATTTTTCTTAGCAATGCGCGCAAAACTCTCTTGTGCCTTTAGCATATCCGCTAAAATCATCTTAAACTGGCTCTCACCCACCCCAAACTCCCCCATAATGCTATGAAACAAGCCCAAAGAAGGCAAGCACTCTTTGGGGGCAAAGGCTAGGGTGTGGTGTTGCTTGGCAAAGTCTATTGGGTTGGGCACTAGGTCAAAGGCAGGGCTTAAACACCACTTGCCGTTTTGATACAGCAAGCCGTGGTTTTTTAAATGGTCATCGCAATTGCCAAATAAACCATTAAACACCATGCGCCTAAAAAGCTCCAGACGCTCTTGGGGCTCAAGCTTTTGGGCTAGGGTGCAATAATCATCATCGCAGTCTTTTATTGCCCCTAAAAGCGTCATAGCAGACATATAGGGGATACGCTCGTTATTTGCTCGATCAAAGCGTTTAACCAACAACACAGCCCCCATATCTGTTTGTGTCAGCGTGCTCTCACAAGTGTTAATCTTAGCAATCCTAGCCACCTCTAACATAGTTTGTTCGCACTCGGGAACTTGGCGTTTGTTATCTTTAATGGAGGCAAATTTAGCCATGCATAACACATTATCCTTTTGCACGCACGCTTTGGGTCTAGCTCCCCCCAGACTCCCCAAAGGGGCAAGAAATGGCTTTAAATCTACTGGATTTACTTTGCTTTCTTCTAAACCCACGCACACCCTATGCAAAGCTTGCAAGTGGGGCGTTTTGGGGGTTTGGCGGCTTGTGTGGCTAACAAATGCCCCATCCACACAACAACGCAACGCTCCAAGCCTAAAATGATCGCCCACGCCCAGCATGTAAGCACTCTCACTTAAAAGCCCCCCAGCATTACGCTTTTGCACCAAACGCCCCCACCGATCGGGGATAATATCATCAAAACACCCCCATAGATGGTTTGAGATTGTGGGGTTGTCATTAAAGGGCAAGGCGGGGTCTATGGCAAAACCACGCTTGAGCCACTCGGGGTTATAGACAAATTGGTAACTTTCTTTAAGCCCCTTAGCCCACACATGGAGCTCTCCTACCCGCTCTGTGTTGCAAAAAATGGAGATGGTCATGTCTAAACATTAACCTTTAGCCACAGAAAAATCCAGCTCAAAGTGCTTACTTGCCACCTCTTTTAAGATACCTAAATCTTTGAGGTGCAAAATGTCTAGCTCTATGTCTGTTTTTTGCACCTTTAAAGCCGTGCCAACACAATCTCCTCTTAAATTCTTTAAGTGTCTTTCAAATAAAAGATTAATAATGCGGGTTTGGTTATCGCTCAACTCTTGGCTAAAGCACTTAAAAATGCGCTCTTTGAGCGTGATCAAGCCCACTTGTTGCCAAATCAAATCCAAGCTCACTTCTAGGCTTTTAACACCATATTTTACCCATTCTGTGAGGTTGTTATGCGCTTGCTTGCCTAGAATATCAAGGGTGTTGTAATATTCTTTGCGAGTCTTATGAATGCCCAAAGAGAGCCCATAGTAGCCATTGCTAAAAATTTTTGAGCGGGCTAAAAGATTGTCATTGATCAGTCTTGCCATGCGCCCATTGCCATCATCAAAGGGGTGGATCAGCACAAAGATCAAATGGGCTATAAAGGCGTGGGCAATTTGTTTCTCTCTTGTGTTTTCTTTGCGGTTAGCATATTGATAAAAGCTTGCCATCAGGCGTTGTAGATCTGCTGCGGGTGGGGCAACATAGTGGATAGTTGTTTGGTAACCTCTCACAGACACCACTTGCATGCGCCCGTGTAAATCCCTGCGGTAAGCCCCAATATCGATAGGGTGTAGTCGGTGTTTTGATCTGTGTAAGAACAAATCCTTATGGTAGTTTAGCAGCCTTTCTGTGTCCCATTGTGCTAAATTTTGGCGCACATCTTGCAATAAGCGAGCTAGATTATTCGAGAGTTTTGTTTGCTTGTGATCTTGCCCTGCATGGAGGCTTAACACTTTCTTAATCGAAGAATAGATAGAGGCTCTATCCAAAACTTCAGATTCAATGAGAAATGAATACACTAACTCATTTGTTAAAATCTCTGCAAGGATAGCTTCATCACTCTTAACTTGGTTAAGCTGATCGATTTTTGCAAACAAGCTAGACATATCTATGGGGTCATAAACAAAGTCCATGTTCTCAAAAAAGGCATTTTCCCATATCCATTTAGGCATGCTAGAGTCTAACACAAAAAGTGCTTAAGCGTGAGAACAAGATTGTTAACAATAACCTATGTGAGAGTAGCGCACTAGAAAACCATAAACACAATTTTAATCAAGACGACTGGTGATAATTCTCCGCTTTTTTTAATCACCTTGATAATTCGCTGGATTCTTTGCCTACGCTAATCTGCTCTAAAAATGCCAAATAGATTGCCGACTACTAGGGTATTGTTTATCTGCTGATTGTGCTATTTATGGATTCTAGCAATAGATTAGGGGCATGGATTGCAATCTCTTGGTATTGGGGTTTAGGGGCTTTCATTTTAATTTGATCAAGGTATCTAGTGCTGTCCAATCGCAACAGAGATTGTCTTAAACCCACCAAATCCTCTATCTCTATCTTGTCTGTTATCAATAATTGATGCAACATTTTTGGATTCTTGTGCAGAGCAATAACCATGTCAAAAATATCCCGTGCATAGTGATTGTTTTTTCTAAAGATTATCTTGCTGGCAAGAATATTTTCCATACTTTCAATGTAGAGGTCAAATGGAAAGTGTTTTTGATTTGTCTAGCAAACTATCTACGCCCATAGAGTGCGCCAAAATGTCTATTTTAATGGGGCAAGCACCCACCAAAATCGATACCCCCACATGGTGTGCCAAATCGGCATATCTGCCCTCAAAATTGGCAACATCATCTATCCACATTTTAGGTCTAAAATAATCCAAATGTTGCCCATCAGGCACAAACAAATCTAGATCAAAACTCAAGCGATGCTGGAAATAATACATCGCTAAGGCTGTCCCACCACCCAGCTTAATGTTTTGCATGGGGTATCCAGCATCAAGTGCGCTTTTGATAATGGGGTAAAAATCTTTGAGGGCTTGGATTTGTAGGGCAAAATCGCTTTTGATTATGTCTAGTTGGTCATTGGCACAGCCAATAAACCCTAGATTCATTCTTGTCCCCAATTGAGTTTCATAGACAAAATATGTTCTACAGATTGAGAAGGGATATTAAAACTTTTGGCAAAAAAATCAATCTCTTGGGCACTTGCTTCTGTTTGGATCGTGTCTATCACATATCTTTCTATGAGGCTTGGCATTGTTGGTGGATTGAGAAACAAATCCACAAGTTGTTCAAGTGTGATATGATTTTTAATATCTCCTATGGAATTGTTGATGGTTGCGTGTAGTGTATAGGGATAAATTTTGATTTTGGGAAACATTTTTGTTTTTATTGCCTTCATTAAGAATTACTTGAGGCAATCATCAAGGAACCACCCATTAGGTCTTTTGGTTGTAACACCGCCCAGTCTTGTCAAGTCTCTAAGTGCGATCGCCTAAATACAATGATTTTAGCATAACTACCAATGAGCATGGTGCTTGAGTATGGTTTTCTTGTGGATATTTTAGTTTGTATTTTGTATATGGCTAAATACTTTATGGTCTGTATTTGAAACTAAAAAGCAAAATATAGGGTATATTAGGTGCATGGGCAGAAAAAAGAAAGCAACAACACCGACCTTGAAACCCCGTGTAACACTCCCACCACCCTTTGGACTGAAAGGATTTGAGGATAAGTTTTGGCGTTTAAAGGAGAAAAAATTATTAGTGAATATACACATAGGTTGCGTGTATGCTGATAAGGCTAAAGTGTGCGGGTACGGGGCGGTGATCACTTTGTTTTATAAGGAGAAAGACAAGAGTCTCACATTAGAACAAAGAATGGCTATGCCTTGGCAATGCCTAGAGTACATCTTGCAAGGTGTGCCACCAGCTAGTGTGTTGTCTTGGGACTTGGATCGGATGTATTTATACACTTTATGCAAAGTCTTAGGGAGTATCGGGCAACCTTCCTATGTCTTTTTACACACAAAGTCTTCTTACCTTTTAGAAAATGTCCCTTATTTTAGGTCTCTAACAGATCGCCCTACTCTAAAACATGAAGATTTGTGGATGCGCTTAGATCGTTTATTGGGAGAACACACTCTTGTTTTTGATGCCAAATGGTACAAAAATGTGTGTTTTAAGTTTGCTTGGGACAATATTACTGCTTTCTTGCAAGAACGCAGGGATAAAAGAGAAAACTTAAAAGAATGCAATGCTCGATTAAGGGCGCAAAAACAAGAAGCACTCAAACGGCACATTGCATATAGCTTTGCTATGGCAAAAAAGGGGGCAAAAAGAAAGAATAGGTAATTTTTAATACCAGATTTTGCAATCAGTCCAAATCTCTCTGTCCTTTGAACCGCCTTGTTCTTTTAATATCTCATTTTAGACAATGTATGCACCTTTGGACTGGTATCGCTTTTATACAACACAATAATTTTATTGTATTGTATTTTATTTTATTGTGTGGTATTGTATTATATTTTATAATATTGTATTTTGTTGTGGTATCACACACAAAAACCAAGCCCACCAATTTAAAAATCACATCAAAAGCGTTTCTCAAATTTAAAATCATTTTGGCATCGCTGTATTTGCCCTAGCTGTTAGCCCCTCTTCTAGCAAAGTGAGCGTGTCCAGCTTATTATAGGTGTTGCCCTCATTTGGGCAGAAGAATAGATAAAATCAAAGCG
>NZ_FZLB01000031.1:0-56612 GCF_900196775.1 Helicobacter bizzozeronii | reverse complement strand
TGCAATCAAGGGGTAATACCCTTGGGGTTGGGGCATCAACCTTTGGAATAGGGAATGTAAGACTCCAAACGGAGCTATCCTGCTTGAAGCCGTGATCTCCACTAAAGCTAGAATCCCCTAACTTTAGTTATGGGAGAGTATGTCAAATCTCCGCCCTGAAGGACGGAGTTTTACGCACAATTCGGATAAACTCCCTCTTGGATTTTTTCTATCACACAATCAAAACCTAAAACCTCCATTCTTTCACAAGTAGCATGCTCCGCTTTTTGCAAGCATATTTTTCAAATCAAGGCTCAATCCCTATTAAGATCAAGGGCACGGCTGGAGTGTTGCGCCCTTGTCTATAGAGATTATAGACTTCGCTTTCATAATAGGCAATCCCGCTAGACATCTGCGCACACATCGCCTTAGTGGGGATGATTTCAATGCCCACATCAATAGCGTTCGCCACATAAAACGCCATGTGCTTGACAAAGAGATCGTAAGCCACAAAAGCGTATTTGCCAAACTGCACTTCTATAGCGATGCGCTCTTTTAAAAAGTCAGTTTGGTTGTAGGAAAAGTAGGCAATTTGTCCTTGCGCCTCTATGACTTGCTTTTGCATTTCAGGGCTTAAATACATAGTTTCAAAGGCTAGAGATTGATCAGGTGTGAGGTAGTAGAATTGTCTATTTTCTGACCAACCTAGAATGTTTAAAGAATTTTGAAAAACCTTGTTGAGTTCTATAGGCGAAAATAAATGGATACCTTGCCTACCTTTTTCTTTGGAAGTTTTTGTTTGGCATGCGTAAGCGTTTATATTTGTGATAACTCCAATAATCTCTTGCCACAAATTAGAATGATGGACTTGTAAAAACTCTAACCCATTTAGGTGGGAGTGCAAATAAGCGATTTTCAATACACCCCCAATCCGCGCCACTCCTCTGGCACGCACGCCACGCTGTCGTTTTTGGGTGTGTAAATTTCTTGGCTCATCTCACGGCATTTGAGTTTGCCCTTAAAAAGGTCTAATACCCTCTCTTGTGCGATTTGGCAATATAACTCTTCTTTTTCCACACAGAGTGCCTTTCTGCCATTTTTAAGCGCGCTAATTAGTGTTGTGCCCACCCCACCAAAGGGATCTAAAATACGATCTCCAAAATTACTCAAAGCCAAAATCAAACGATCGACTAATTCAATTGGGAATTGGCAAGGATGGGCGGTTTTTTCCACATGATTACTTTTGACATTGACAATATCCCAAACTTGGCACTCCCAATCTCTAAGCACAATCTCCCACACATCGGCTGGGTTTTTGCCCTTGGGGTTGCCAGAGAGTTGTCCTTTTTTTGCGCCCTTAAAGTGGCGTTTGCCCGGGTATTTGGCTGGGACTCGCACGCTATCCAAATTAAAGGTATAGTCATCGCCCTTGCTAAACCAAAGTATGGTCTCATATCGCCCGCTAAACCTAAGCTTGGAGTGTAAGCCATGCCCAAATCTCCAAATAATGCGGTTTCTGAGCTTAAAACCCAAATCTTTAAAAAGGGGATAAAAATAAATATCTAGGGGATAGACCTCTTTATCTTTGATAAAATTCCCCACTTGCCATGCAATGCTCCCATTCTCTTTAAGCACTCTTTTAAGCTCTTTTAACACGGGTTTAAAATCTTTTAAATAATCTTCAAGGCTTTTTGTTTTTTCATAGTCCTTGCCCACATTGTAAGGTGGGGAGGTAATGATGCAATCAAAACTGGAATCTTCTGTTTGCGCCAAAACATCCAAGATAGAATTATTTAGAATCACATTAACCCCTTAGATTAGTGTATTCATCATCTATAAATCACATACACAGATACTTTATGTCAGGCTAAAGATTATATCTCATTTCCCAAAGTTTGGTAAATGATGTCAAAGGTGTGCCCTCTGTGAAGAGAGTCCCCCTCGTGTCTTCAAAGCCCCTTTGATAGCCCGCAATGCTAAAAGCTTGGCAGGGAAATCCCGCGCATAAGATGTCAAAGTGTGGAGGGATTTGAGCTTGCACGCTTAAATCTGTGATGTCGCCAAAAAGTGGGGTTTTAGGAAAATTAAGCTGATAGGTTTTTTGAGCGCATGGGTTGATTTCGCTCGCAAAGACACAATGCGCCAAATCCTTAAACGCGGCATGAAACCCCCCCACACCCGCAAAGAGATCGATAAAGTTTAACAAGAAATGCCCTATTTCTAAGTTAAGATAGAAAGATATTCTAATACAGCAAACTTAAATCTGTGGGTATCGCTCTAGTCCTAACACACACAACAAACTACGCTATAATACCCCTTTTTTACAAGGAGTTTTATGTCTTACAAAAGCAGAGTTAAAAACCTCATCGCTGAGTTAGAAAAAGATTTGTTCGAGCGCGAGGAGTGCGTGCGCTTGGTGTTGTTAGCCATGTTTGCAGGAAAAGCGATCTTTTTATATGGACCGCCGGGCACAGCCAAATCGATGATTGCTAGAAAAGTCAGCCTTGCCTTTGGTGAGCCCAAAGATTTCTTTAGCGCACTGATGCATCGCTTTTCTACCCCTGAAGATATTTTTGGTCCCATTGACATCGGGCAACTCAAACAAAACCGCCTAGTCAGAAACACTAAGGGCTACTTACCCACCGCTAGCTTTGCCTTTTTAGATGAGATTTGGAAAAGCTCGCCAGCAATCCTAAACACCCTACTAACCATCATCAACGAACGCCTTTTCAAAGAGGGCGACACGGATATTAAAGTCCCCCTAAAGGGCATTGTGTGCGCGAGCAATGAATTCCCTCCCACCAATCAAGGGCTAGAAGCCCTTTACGATCGCATGCTTTTGCGCTACTTTGTAGAACCCTTAAAATCTAAAGAGAATTTTCTCAAACTGATTACCAGCCAAGAGGGCAAGAGTTCTAGCCAACACGCCTTTAGCCTAGAGGAGCTAGAGAGTATCCACCAGCAAGCCGCCCAAATTCCCTTTAGCCAAGAAGCCCTAGAGAGCTTGCACACCATTAAGGCGACCTTAGAGCAACTCAAACACAACCCCGCTTTAGTGGCAAAATTCTTAGGCGAGAGCGCGCCCACAAAAGAGGGCGAGGAAGATACAGAGCCCGATTCTAACTTGATTGCCACCCCCTCTGATCGGCGTTTTAAACAATGCGCCCAGCTTTTACAAGTGGCAGCCCTGCTTAGCGATCAAAAACAAGTTAGCACCCCCGATCTCGCCTTGCTTAGGCATTGTCTGTGGGATAGCCTAGAGCAAATCCCCTTAGTCAATGCGATCTTAGCCCAATGTTTGAAAAGTAGCCATACAAGGGCTAAAGACTTGGAAAAGGCGCAAGAAAACTTTTTGCACCTTGAAAAGATGACAACAGATTCTTTAGAAACTTTTACCAATGCCTACCAAGACTTGCACCAACAAACCACTGCCCACACCCAAACTTTGAGGCAAGAGTTACAAGAGGCAAGCCAAAAGGCTAATGTGTTTTTATCCTCAAAAGACCAAGAAGTCGCTTTTTCGGGCATGCAAGAGTTGTTAGAGGAATTTAAAGTCATCGCTTTAAAATTAGAGGAGCTGTATAGAAACACCCGCCTAGAACACGCCCAACAACAGCTAGAAAACTTAAAACAGGTGTTTCTTAATGAGCCTTTGGAGGAAAAACAACAACGCTTGTATGATGATCTACACATCTACTTTGACAACATCATTGACGATCTCAAGAAAGACCCTAAAGAGGCAGGTCTTTTAGAAGCTTTTCAAACCCTACGCTTGAGATTACAAGAACTCTTGCGGGACGCACAAGCGGGTGTGCTTGAAAAACAAAGACAAGAACAACAACTTCAAACACTCACGCAGAGCATCACAGAAATTATTCAAAAACACGGGCGTATGGATAATAAAAAAGTCATCAACACTAAAGAATTTAAAAAGGCTATTACAGATATTGCAAGGGCTTTAGAAAACTATATCAGGGGCAAGCAAAAATTAAATCAATTAGAAAAAGTGCTAGATGACATTGATTACCCATGTGGGGATGGTCATACAGAGTGTCTATCTAATTACAGCCGTAATTGTGTTCCCCACCTTTTAGGGCTTGCTAAAAGAATAAAGCAAACTTATAAAAACACCAAATGAACGACCTCCAAACCTACGATCTCTTAGACGACCCCCAGATTGCCGCGCAATTTGAGCTAGCATGCCAAGAAAAGGACAGCCAAATTAAAGAGGCTTTAAAAAACCACCCCTTTTTTGAGGAGAGTTTAGCCCACTACCAGCGCAAACACGCCCACCTAGAGCAAAAAGATTTAGTTAAAACCACACGCGCCCAGTTTCATACCCACAACCCCCAAGAAGATTTCAGTTTTATTGACACCCAAGAAAAAGGGCTTAAAACCCCAGAAGATCACGCCACCTTACACCGCTTTATTTTAGAAAAGTGGCAAGGGGTTTTAGAGGATAAAATCACTACTTGGAAACAAGCCACGCAAGCCAAAATGGAGCAGGATTTTTTAGAGCGCATGCAAGCGTGGTTTAAAGCCCTATGGCAGGCAAAACAACTAGCCAAGCAATCCCCCGAACTCTTTGGCACAAGTGGGCTATTTATGGACGCTAAGGGGTTAGCCCTAGAATCCCTAGATTTAGAGGGTTTGGGCGATGAAAAGGCACAAAAACGCGCATTAGAAAATTTAGAGGGCTTGGATACGGGGCTAGAGCTAGAGCAGGGGGGCAAGGGGGGCAAGAGAGAACAAGAGGGAAGTAGGGGCTTTTCCTTGCAGGGGGCTAACCCCACGCGTTTAAACTTGGCCCAAATCCTCGCCCTCTTTGCCCAAATCAAAAACAATAAAGCTTTAATGCAAATCTGCGATCTGCTGGGGCGGATGAAAGAGATGCAACAAGAAATGATTAAGGAGATGATTAGGGAGCTTAAAAGCTATTCTTATCGTGAGCGCCAGCCCACCAGAAATTATAAAGAGGAGATTTGCGGGATTCATCTGAGTAATGATTTAGAAAACTTAATCCCCCAAGAGTTAGCTTTGCTAGATGACCCTGATTTGGAGGTGTTGTTTTACCTGAAATTTACAGAAAAACGCCTCTTTTGTTTTGAAAAGCAGGGCTATATTGATTACCATTTAGAGGGTGTAGAGGAAGTGGAGGTAGAGGTAGAAAAGGAGCAGGAAAAAGAGGGAGAAAAAGGACCTATCATTATTTGCGTGGATACCAGCGGGTCGATGAGTGGCGCGCCCGAGTTCATCGCTAAAGCCCTCACACTCTTTTTAGCCTCCCATGCTAAGAAAACGAAACGATCTTGTTTTTTGATTAACTTTAGCTCCCAAACGAGCGCGATGGATTTGAGCAAGGGCGGGGGGTTTGCTAGATTGAATGAGTTTTTAAGCCTGAGTTTTGGGGGCGGGACGGATGTCGGGCTGGCTTTAAAAGAGGGCTTAAGGGCGATGCAGGAGCAAAACTATAAAAAGGCAGATCTCTTAGTGATCTCAGATGGGGATTTTGGCGGGCTTGATTCAAACCTAGAGCAACAAATGCGCCAAAAACGCCAAGACAAAAACCGCTTTTACTTGCTCGATGTCAATGGCAACTCGGGAGCAAAACACGCCTTTGACAAACACTGGGTTTATGACAGCCGCAGCCAAAATATCCGCGTGCTGTGTGAGCTCAGTAACGATTTGGGGGCGTGATCGATCCCATTTGTGGGAAGTCCTTAAGTTAATTTTGGCTACAATTATGGGTTGCATGGGCGGTGGTTGCTTTGAGTTAGATCAAAGAGGAAAGTCCGAGCTACCTAAGACAAGATTCCATTTAACGGATGGCTAGCGTAAGCTAAGGGAAAGTGCCACAGAAAATAACCGCTCCTTGAGAGTAAGGGTGAAAAGGTGGGGTAAGAGCCCACCGCGTCCTAAGCAATTAGGATCGGACAAGGCAAACCCAATCTGTAGCAAGAAGTGTATGGTAAAGTCTTAAGTTTAGGCACTTCGCAAGAGGTGGGTTGTAAAACCCATCCTAGATAAATAACCACCCACGACAGAACTCGGCTTATGCCCATGCAAATAAAGGAGCACATGCACCAAAGTGTTTTGTTAGAAGAAGTGATTCAGGCTTTCCAAGAGATCATGCAAACAGAAACCAAACCCACCTTAATCGATTGCACGCTAGGCTTAGGCGGGCACACTTTGGCTTTATTAGAAACCTATCCCCATTTGAATATCATCGGGATCGATCAGGACTTGGAGGCTAAAGAGCAGGCTTTAGAAAAGCTCGCCCCTTATGGCGATCGTTTTAACTTTATGCATGGCAATTTTGCTGCCCTCTTGCCCTCTCTTTTAAAAGACCCCTCTTTTTGCATTAAAGGCGTGCTAGCCGATTTGGGCGTGAGCTCTTGGCAACTAGATAGCCCCCATCGAGGCTTTGGGTTCCACTCCAAGCAGTTGGATATGCGTATGGATACAGCCCAATCTTTGGACGCATTTAGAGTGGTGAATACCTACAGCCTTTATCACTTGGAGCAAGTTTTGCAAGCGGGCGAGGTGCGTGAATACAAAAAAATCGCCTCTTTGATCGTTAATAGACGGCACAAACAGCCCTTTGAGAGCGCGCAGGATTTAGCCGACTTTTTAGCCAAACACGCCCACAGAGGCAAGCTCCACCCCGCTACCCTAGTGTTTCAAGCGATCCGTATGGAGGTCAATTCTGAGATGGCAAACTTGCACACACTCTTGGAGTGTGCCAAAAATCTAAAAGAGGCGGTGCTAGCTGTGATCTCTTTTCATTCCTTAGAAGATCGCCAAGTCAAGCATGCTTTTAGGGAATATGCCAAATCTTTGGGGGTCTGTGCCACCAAAAAGCCCATCACCCCCAGTGCCCCAGAATTAAACAGCAACCCTAGAGCACGGAGCGCTAAAATGCGTATTTTTCATTTTCAAGGTTTTTGATGACAACAACAAGCATGGATGTAGAACACCCCTTAGAGGAACGCCGCTTACGCACCAGCCAAAAAGAACGCGATGCCTTATTCAATCAAGAAGTCTTGGAACAAGGAATCCCCCTCTCTTTATTGTGGCGTGTGTTGGGCGTTTTGGTGATTGTGTTAGTCTTATTTGCGCCTAAAATCTATTTGACAAATAATATCTACTACACCAGTAAATCAATCCAAAAGCTCAAGACTCAAGAAAATTTGCTCAAAGAGGAAAAACACCGCCTAGAGCTAGAATTGGAAAAACAACGCTTCAAATACACCATTGAAAACATGCCCTAGGGGATGTGCTCCACAAACCCCGCATCCACCTCTGCCATTTTATCAGCCACCATTTGGGGGAAGTTGGGGTGGGGGGTTTGCAAATCTATTCCATTGTAGGCGTAAATCTCCACGCAACGCCCAAAACCATCGGGAGTTTGGAGCAAGGCATCAATTTTGGGGTGGTAGATCACATGGTGGTTAGCGTGCATGGATTTAGGGTAGGGCGCAAAGCGTTTAAAGGTGTTGCCATTGCTGATCACAAAAATAGGCCCTAGCCCTAAAGCCACGCAAAAATGCGGGATTGCTGTCTCATTAGACACAATAAAACGCGCTTGGCAGAGCAGGGCTAAAAGTTCCATTAAGCTTGTTTTACCCGCTAAGTTGAGGGCATTTGGGATTTTTTGGGCTAATTGTAAGCCATCTAAAGTTTCATTGGGCGAGCCACACAGCACAATTTGGAAGGCTGGGTTGATTTTTTGGGCTAGAACCATCCATGAGTTTAATGCCCATTTTCTTTTTGAATCCCGCGCCCCCAAAAAGAACACGCCGTAATCTTGCGTGGGCTGTGCAAAGCCAGCCTTTGCACTCAAAGGCGGTGGAGGGGCGAGCTCTAAAATAATGTCTGCTAATGGCTTTTGCACAAGCTGGCTAAAAAATTCCTTGTTGCGTTCAAATTCAAACAGGACTTCTGGGGAATTGTTTATAAAGCGTGTATAGGCATGATCTAAGAATCCGGGTCTAGGGGTATTAACAAGCCATTGATTCACCTGCTCAAAACCTAAATGGCCTATTTTGTGCTGGGCATTAATCAGGCTGACTAAGAAATCATCTCGGTAGGTAGAGCGGTGGAATACAGGGTTTAGCACCACCTCATAACTTTTTTGGTTGAGCACATAGATTGTCTTAAGGCGGTAAAACAAAGGGAAGCGTTTCCAAGAACCCCACTTAGAGGTGTCCAAAAGGATCAGATGATCAATGTAGGGGCGATCGTAGGCATCAATCACTTCTAAAAAATCCTTATTGCACAAGAGCGTGATCTCATAGCCAGCGTAGAACTCCCTTAAGGGTTGTAAAAAATTCCTAAAGAGCACATAATCGCCAATGGTGTCTAACTTCATCAGTAATAAAGTTTTGGGGCGGATGGGTTGCTTTTGGATTTTGCGCAACACCCACACCATTAAAGAGGCTAGGGAGTAAGAGACCCTTTCAAGCCATAGGCGCACATGGAGGCGTAAATGGGCTAGAACGCCTAAATGCCCGTTCAATGTTTGACCCCCTTAAGAAGTTTTCATCAAGCCTAGCAGGGCTTCTTTACTAAAGCTGGGCGTGTTGAGCGTGGGGGGTTTGCTAAAGACTTGTTTTTGACTCACGCTTTCTTGGATTTTGCCCAAGGCATGCTTGATGATCTCTAGGCGATCGTGCAAATACGCTGATAAATGCTCAGCCCCTTGAGTTTCTAACAATTCTAGCGGGTTGGCTGCTTGCACCTCTAGGTTCTCGCTCTCCAAGCTAATCACCAACGACCCCCCAAAAAGAGCTTGCCCTAAGAACTGCGCCTTTTGCACCACCTCTTGCATTTGCGCCTCAGTGTTGCCCTGCCCGAGTGTGGGGATGAGCTTGAGCAATTTTTGGCAAGCAATCTGCAAGGTCTGCAAAGCCCCGATACTCTCGTTGATGCCCTTGATCTCGCGGCTGAATTTATCAATCTTGGCGGATTTTTGCTGGGTGTCTAGGATTTCTAAACTCTGGGTGTCAATCGCGCCTAAGTGCTTTTGCAACGCTTCTAGCATGTTCTGTTTCAACATCTGCCATCCTTGTAGTGAGATAAACAAGACAAGCATTTTTTGTTCCGCTAGAATTGGACAAGTTTTTTTAGGTATAATGGCGGGCTAATTTTGAAAAAAGAAAGTCTATGAAGCGTATTTTTTTCCTTTTAGTGATCTGTTGCTATTTTGCCAGTGGCGTAGAGAATGCCCGCATGGCTATTGGTGCGGAAAAGAGTGTCCATGTGGTGAAAAAAGCAGGTGGTGAAAAAGTGCCCACCTTATTGCTCATGGGCGGGATTCAAGGCGATGAGCCGGGCGGGTTTAACGCCACCGATGTTTTTTTGATGCACTATAAAATTTTGTCGGGGAATGTGTGGGTGGTGCCGGTTTTAAACCGCTATGCGATGCTGTTAAACCACCGCGGGATTTATGGCGACCTGAATCGCAAATTTGCCTATTTAAACCCCAAAGACCCCGAATACCCCTTAATCCAGTCTATCAAGGGGCTGGTGGTCGATCCCCAAGTGCAGGTGATCATGCACTTGCACGATGGGAGCGGGTTTTACCGCCCCACTTATAAAAGCGCGTTGCTCAACCCTAGGCGTTGGGGCAATTCCTCGATCATCGATCAAGATGAGTTGCCCGGCGTGGAATTTGGGCACTTAAAACGCCTCTCTTTAGGGATCACCGATCATGTCAATCAGTTTTTACTCAAGCCCATCCACAAATACCATGTCCGCAACACCCACACGGCACGGGGCGATAAAGAGATGGAAAAAGCCTTAACTTACTTTGCTATCAAACATAAAAAAGCCGCTTTTGCCAATGAAGCCAGCAAAGAACTTTCTTTAGCCCAGCGGGTGTATTACCACCTTTTAGCCATTGAGGGGCTGATGCAAGAGGTGGGGATCACCTACACCAAAGATTTTACCCTCAAGCCTGCCAGTATTTACCGCCTCATTAACGATCCCAACCTCACCCTGACCATGAATCAAAATATCCTCCTGCCCTTGTATGGTTTGCGTAGCCAGCTTAAATTTTTCCCCTTCCCCAAAGACACACCCATTAATCAGATCAGCTTGCAATCCCAAAGCTATATCTTGGGGTTATTGCCCCGTAAAAACCAAATTTGGCTCAAGTATGGTAATAAACTGATGACCCGCCTACACCCGCTCTATTTGGATTTTGATCGCAGTCTTAAGGATATTGATATTGAAGTTGATGGGAAAATCACAAGTGCGGCACCTGCGAGCATGTTGGAGGTCAAACGCTCTTTTAAGATTTTACCCAAAGAGGGTTACCGCGTGAATGTGATTGGGTTTTCCCTCAAAAATGGCGGGAAAAAACCCAATGAAGTGGGCGTTAAGATCGCCTATAAAAACTTGGATCAACGCTACTCCATTGACAAAGGGGGCAAGATTTACCGCATTGAGATTTACAAAGGCGATGCCTTTAGTGGTATGGTTTTGGTGCGTTTCATCTAATGCCCTTTTCTAGTTTAGAAATCTTAACCGCACTCAAAGTCCTAGATTTGCTCCACAATGCCCCGCCCTTATGGTGGCCGGGTGCGGGCTCTTTTGAAGTGGTGATAGGCGCGATTCTCACCCAAAATACCCGCTTTGAGCGCGCCAAGCAATCCCTAGAGAATTTAAAAGCACTGGGGATTTTAAGCCCAGATACACAAAGCACCCTCACATGCCTAGCCAACAGCAAGCCTAGCGATCTAGCCCCCCACATTGCCCCTAGTGGGTTTTACAACCAAAAGGCACACCGCTTGGTGTTGTTGAGCCAAAATATTTTAGAGAGTTTTGGGGACTTTGAGAGCTTTAAAGCCCAAGTGGATCGCGCTTGGCTCTTAGAGCAAAAAGGGCTTGGCAAAGAAAGTGCCGATGCAATTTTAAATTATGCGTGTTTGCGCCCTATCTTGGTGGTGGATAAATACACCTACCAACTTTTATTGTCTTTGGGGATGGATATCCCCGAATATGACGATCTGCAAGCCTTTTTAATGCAGGGTCTGCAAGATCGCCCAGAGCAGACTTTAGCCCTCTATGAGCACCAACTAGACTTAGCCAGCATTTATGCGCGCTTCCATGGCAAGATTGTCGCTTGCATGCGCGCTAAAATCAATCTCAAGCCCTATTTAGAAGGAAAACCATGATTTTTATTGATGCCTGCCACAAAAAACAAACCCCCTACACCCCTATTTGGATGATGCGCCAAGCGGGGCGTTATTTGAGCGAATACCGCGCATTGCGCCAGCAAGCTAAAGATTTTTTAGATTTGTGTTCTAATGTGGATTTAGCCACGCAAATCACGCTCCAGCCCGTGGAAATCTTGGGCGTGGATGCGGCGATTTTGTTTAGCGATATTTTGGTGATTCCCCATGCAATGGGCTTGGATTTGGAATTTATCCCCCAAATAGGACCCAAATTCCCACGCACCATCAGCACCCTAGATCAGGTGCAGGCTTTGCAGTCTGGGGCTTATCAAAAATTAGATTTTGTCTATGAAACCCTTTTGGGCGTGCGGGCTAAATTAGACCCCTCTAAGGCACTCATTGGCTTTAGCGGTGCGCCTTGGACTTTGGCAACCTACATGATCGAGGGTGAGGGCAGTAAAACCTACCACAAATCTAAAAAATTGCTCTACACCCAGCCCCATATTTTGCACGCCCTCTTGGAAAAATTGAGCGTGGAACTGATTGCTTATTTGTCTAGGCAGATTCAAGCGGGGGCTGATGCCGTGATGATCTTTGATTCGTGGGCGGGGGCTTTGGAATTAGAGGCGTATTTGGAATTTAGTTGGAAATACATCCAGCACATTAGCCAAGCCCTAAAATCAAAACACCCCAACACCCCCACTATTGTTTTCCCTAAGGGGGTAGCAGGATTTTTAGGGCATTTGGGCGGGGAGTTTGATGTTTTTGGGTGTGATTGGAGCACGCCTTTAGATTTAGCCAAGCATATTTTAGGCGATCGCTATGTGTTACAGGGCAATTTAGAGCCAGCAAGGCTCTATGATAGAAATGCGATGTTAGAGGGTGTGGAGCGTATTTTAAAAGTGGTGGATAAACAAGCGGGCTTTATTTTCAATCTAGGGCATGGCATGATCAAAGATCTGCCTAGAGAAAATGCCCTAGAGTTGGTTAAATTCGTACAAACCCAAACAGCTAGATAATTCTAGTATTTGAAGATATAGGTAAATTCCTCAAAAAGTTTGTTTTGGGCAAAAAACATGGTTTCTAACAGCGCGTCTAATTCATGATCAACACGGATGAGCCGCCCGCCCTCTTTGGTTTTGAAGTAGTGGGGCTTGTTGTGTAAGTAGTTGAGAATTTGGGTGTAACGCGACAAGATGAGCTGGACATTGTTGCTCACAAGAACTTGTTTATCGGGTGCTAAGGGGGTGTTTAAAAAATAATCATAGAGGCGGTAACTGCAAGTGTCCAGCACATCAAAGGATTGTAGGCTTCTGGTGAGCGATTCGATGGTTTTAGGATCGGGGGTTTCTGTGCGCGCACTTTTCATGCAGGTCTTAAAAGCGTCCAGCTGTCTTAAAAAAGCGTTTTGGACTTCTAGGGCGATGCGGGGCTTGTTTTGAATCGTGGTTGCCAAAAGATGGTGCAGGGTGGCAATGAGGTGGCGGGCATGCTGGATAAATTCATCTTTATCGTATTTGGGCCACACAAACAAAAACACGACATAGACAATCAAAATCCCCAAGATAATATCTAAAAAACGGAAAGCGACAATATCTACAAAGTTGTATTTGAGTAGCGAAAAGCACAGCACAAAAGAGAACATCAAGGACATAGACCAAATCACATAAGAATAGACCTTAAGATAAATGAACAAAAACACGCTCGCCACCAAAAAGGCGTAAAAAATAGGGCTTTTAGCAAACAAACCCACCACAATCAAGCCCAAGATCAAGCCAATACAAGAGCCCGTAATCAGCTCGGCTTGGGCTTCTTTGGTGCTCCCTAAAGAAGTGCGGGATACAAAGAGGGTTGCCATCGCAATCCACATGCCATGGTTAAACCCAAAGTAGCGGGCAACAAACACGGCAATCCCCATCGCAAGGGCGTATTTGGAGGCGTATTGGAAGATGGGGTGTTTGAAATGGCATGCCTTCCAAATGTCTTTGAATGAAGCCTTGTGGGCGGGGTTGGGATCAACTAGGCTCTCTTCACCCCCCATGACAAAAACTTCCATTTTGTTATAGATAATGGCTAGGGAGTGTTGCAAGACCTTATCCACTTGGGGGTCTAGGCTTTCTAGGGCTTGTTTTTGCAAACAGATATTGTGGTTGGCAAAAATCCCAGCCAAGAGGCGTAAATTCTCGATCAGTTCTAAGCGGATAGGCTCTAAGGTGGGTTGGGTGAAATCGGCATAGATGGAGTGGATCGAGTGATACATCTCTTCTAAGGCATTGAGTTGGAACAAACTGCGTTGGATATTTTGGATTGCATGGGGGTCTTTGATCTTGCTAGAACGCGAGGTTAAAATAAATTTGGTGTTGTGGATTTGGGCGAGCACTTTAGTTTTAATCAAGTTGTAATCTGTGGGGCTATTGACATAACGCAACATCAATTCCATGCTAGAAAGTAAAGTGGTGAAGCGTTTTTGGGTGAAGTAGCTGTATTTAGAGACAAAAATAAAATATTGGATGGCAATACTCAACAGCCCAAGCGTGGTGATCATGGTGAGGATTTGCCTAAAATCAATGGGCGCACCCGCATCGATATAAAGACAAGTAACCAGCCCATTGGAAAGAGCCATGTTGCACACTTTATGCAAGTCCAAACTATAAGCACTAGAGAGCCCCACCAAAAAAGTTACAATCAAAATCGGGACACACAGCCACGCCCCAAAGTGCGCTAAGGGGTAGAACAGCACCACATTAAAACAGCTGATGGCAATAAAAAGCAACAAATACCCAATTTCGTGTTTTTTGTCGCTGAGTAGCAGGCTGAGATAATACAGAAAAATAGTTTGCAGACCCGCCCAAATCACCACATACCAGCCAAAGAATAACGCCCCTAGCCCCGCACAGATAAAAGTTGTGAGGGTGGCTTTGAGGGCATAAACAAGGCTAAAATAGCCCGGATCGTAAAGGTGGATCGTGCGCTTGAGGCGATTAAATAGGCTAGTGGGTGAGGCGATCATGCTTTAATGAATAGTGGGCTGGATTTGCTTATTATCGGCTAGTTTTTCTTGTTGCACTTTGCTTAAAAATTCTAGTAATTGGGAGCTAGCTTGGCTGTAGGCTTGGCTCACTTTAGAATGGGGGTGGGTGATATAAATGGGTGTGCCCTTGTCCCCACCCTCCCGAACTTGGATTTCTAGGGGGATTTGGGCTAATACTTGGGTTTGGTAGCGTTTGGCTAGGGTGTCTAGCGTGTTTTTGCCAAAAATCTCGCTCACTTGTGCGCAATGGGGGCAGACAAACCCGCTCATGTTTTCAATGATGCCTGCAATGGGGATATGCAAACGGGCAAACATGTCCAAACTACGGCTGGCATCATCTAGGCTCACACTTTGGGGCGTGGTGATGGTGATACCCGCACTAATAGGCACGGCTTGGGCTAGGGTGAGCTGGGCATCCCCAGTGCCCGGGGGCATATCCACGACCAAAATATCCAACTCGCCCCATAAAATATCAGTCAGCATTTGCTCGATGGCGCGCATCAGCATGGGTCCGCGCCAAATCAAGCTCTGCCCCTCTTCATAGAGCAAGCCCATGCTCATGCTCTTGATTTTATAGGCTTCTAGGGGGATGAGCTTTTTACCACTGGGATCGGTGCTGGGATTGACTTCCATTAAACCTAGCATTCTGGGGATATTAGGGCCATAGACATCGGCATCTAAAAGCCCGACTTTCTGATTTTGTGTAGCAAGGGCGAGGGCAAGATTAACACTTGTGGTGCTCTTGCCCACCCCACCCTTACCAGAGCTAATCATCACCACATGCTTAATGTTGGGGGCTAGATTCTTGGTTGTGGGTTCGGGGGTCTGTTTGGCTTCCCTTTTAGGGGGGGTTTTGATGTCAATATGGCAATTTTCAATGCCCAAATCCTGCATTTTGGCTAGAATGTCGGTTTTGAGAGTTTGGCTCACTTCTGGCGAGCTAGAAGGGATGTCTAATAAAAGGGCTAACTTTTTTTCATGGAGGGTGATATTTTTGACAAAGCCAAAGCTCACAATGTCTTTTTCAAAATTGGGGTAGATCACGCTCTTTAAAACGCCCAAAACTGCATCTTGTGTAATCATTTTGATCCTTAAATTGAGGGTAGCCCAAACTTATACCTATTTTTGCTTAACATTTATTAAAGCTGGGCGGTGCTTGGGGGGTTTGGGGTGTGTGGGGGTCAAAGCGGGCGTGCGGTGTGGTGTTTCTTTTATCAAGTCTTTAGAGGGGGTGAGGTATTGGTATTTAACCAAAGTTTGGATAATCTGCTTGAAGATCGGGGCGGCGGTTTGACTCCCATAATACTCCTCACTCCCCAAAGAGCCAAAAACCACCACCCCCACCACAAAGGTGTTTTTCTTGTCCTTAGCAAAGCCAAAAAACGAGCTGTTGTAAATGTCGGTGTATTTGCCATTATTAGCCGTCCTAGCCGTGCCCGTCTTGCCCCCCACAACCAAGCCCTCCACTTGTGCGCTTTTGCCCGTTCCATGGGTTACCACCTTGATTAAGAGCTTTTGCATGGTGTGCGCGCTTTGAGAGGAGATCACCTGTCTGGGTGGGGCTAGATCGGGGATATACACATCGCCATTAGGGGCGTTGTAGCGTTGGATCAAGTGGGGAGTCGTGATCTCTCCTTGGTTGGCAAATACGCCATAGGCTCTTAGCAGTTGTAAAAAAGTCGTGCGCAGACCATAGCCATAGGAGGCAGTGCCTTTATAAACTTCGCGGTTGAGCAGTTTCACACTGGGGATCAGCCCGGTTTTTTCATAGGGGAGCTCAATACCGGTTGGCTCAGCAAACCCAAAATTCTTAAGCCCGGTGTAAAATTCCTGCCCGCTTAGGCGTTTGGAGAGCTTGATCATCCCGATATTGCTAGAGCGCACCAAGACATCTTCAATCGTATTTTGTTTGAGCGGGGTGAGATCATCTCTAATGGTGTATTTGCCCAGCTTGTAAAAACCATGGTTTAAATCAATTAGCTGGGTGGTTACAATGCGTTTTTTATCCACTAGGAGCGAATAGACAATGGGTTTTATGGTGCTGCCCGGCTCAAAAGAGAGCTCGGCGGCATCGACATTCAAAGCGGGGTAATCGCTCTTTTGGATATTATTGGGGTTAAAGCGATTGGTGGTGGCCAAAGCCAGTAACTCGCCATTATGGGGGAGGTAGATTCCAGCGATGATTTGCTTAGACTTATAATGGGCTTTGGCATGATCTAAGATTTTTTCTAGCTCGCGTTGCAACCTTAAGGGGATACTCAATGCCAAGTCATAGCCATTTTCGCGGGGCTGACTCTTAAAAGTCTTGTCCTCAATGAGATTAAAACCCAGATCGCGCTTGCCTATGTCCTGCCCATCTTGCTTGGGGGCTAATATTTTATCCTTGAACTTTTCAAGCCCTTTGACACCCTCTACAGAAGTGATCTTAGAAACATCGATTTTTTTGACATACCCCACCAGCGGTTCAAAATTGTCAGCATAAAGGTAGTTGCGTGCAATCCCGCTCACCTCGATACTCAAGCCGATCTTAGGCACGACTTTTTTGCTCGAGTCTTCATATTCGACAAAGACATTGTAAGCCAAGAATTTGGCATTGAGTTGGCGCAAACTGGCTGCGGTGTTGGCGTTGATATTGTAAGAGAGGGTTACAAAGCCCTCTTGAGAAAATTTTTCGGCGATGATGGACTTAGGGATATTGGTATAAATGGAGAGCAGATCGATAAAAAACTGCTTTTTATTGGGGTCAATGGAGAGGGTGTTAAACCCCACTTTAAAGAGTTTTTGGCTACTAGCCAAGCTAAAACCATCCTGGCTATAAATGGTGCCCCGTGTGGCAATATCGGTCTTGGTAACCACAAAAGCGGGCATTTTACGGGGTAAGAGGGCTTTAAAAAACACCACCACGACAAACAAGACCAACGACCCAAAAATGACCATAAAGATCAGTAGTAGGCGTTCTGTGCGTCTGGGTCCTAAATCTTGGGGGGTATTGGGGCTGGCTTGTGGCGCAGACTCCATCAAAACTTCTTAAAATCCGCGCCTACGCCCAACTAGATCTGTGTTCTTAAAAGCTCTTTGTAAGCACTAATGGCTTTGTTGCGCACTTCCAGCATCAACTTCATGCTGGTTTCTGCCTTGCCAATGGCGATGGCGGCTTGGTGCAAGTCCTTCACTTGCCCAGTCGCCATGTCCGCTAAGGCTTTGTCAGACTCCATCTGCGTGTTGTTGAGCTCATCTATCGAGCGCTTGAGCATTTGGGAGAACTCCCCTTTCTCCATTAGATTCTCATTCGTCCTTGAATCTAAAGGAGTGCTGGCTTTGCCTAACCCTATATCTGTGTATAAAGTTTTCATTTCGACTCCTTGCATCCTATATCTCCTATATCGTCCCTTCTTGGATAACCTTTAAGCCCTGTTGTTAAAATTTAGGCTTGGAGCATGCTAATGGCATTGGCTGCCATGTTCTTGGTGCTTTGAAACGCCGCAACATTGGCTTGATACGCCCTTGTGGCTTCGATCAAGTCTGCCATCTCCACCACGGGATTAACATTGGGGTAAGACACATAACCATTGGCATCGGCATCGGGATGGGTGGGGTCGTATTTCAAAAGCGGTGCTTTATCATCACGTACAATCTTATCCACATAAACGCCCATGATGGGGGGGTTGGGTTTTTCAATCCCATCGCTTTCATTCAAGGGGTCTTCATACTCCATCAAATTATTATTCTCAGCGAGTTTTTCGTTCAAAATTTTGTTGAAGTCAAAGGACTTAAAGACCGCCTCTTGGCGGCGATAAGGTCCGCCCTCATCGGTGCGTGTGGTGTTGGCATTGGCGATATTGGAGGAGATAAGGTTAGCACGCACTCTTTGAGCGGATAACCCGTATCCACTGATGTCAAAACTAGATAAAAACATTGTGCTGATCCTTTCTTAGATATTCTTAGCGGCATCGATGGCGTAATTGACAATGCCCCGATGCTTCTTTAAAGCGGTGGTGAGGGCTAGATACATGGTCGAATTCTTACCCATCTCTGAGGTTTCGATGTCCAAATCCACGCTATTGCCATCATTCTTTGCCAAGTGCCCATCTCTAAAAAAGATGGTCGCCTTGTTGTCCTCATAGTCCTTAGGCTCTAAATGCCTTTTATTGGTAACTGCGAGCTCTAGGTGCTGATCTTTTTGGTGATCGAACACCTCCGCCTTTTTGTGGGCGAGCAGAGTTTCAAAATCCAAATCCTTTGGGCGGTAAAAGGGCGTATCCACATTGGCGATATTGCTTGCGATCAAATCCTGCCGTAAGGAGCGATAATCCATCGCCTTATAAACTAAGGGATAGGCTTTAGATAAATCCATTTCAAATCCTTTCTACTCGTGCCCTGCTTATTCCAATAAAGCAAGGAGCATTCCACTAACAAGCCTCTAATTTTGCTGTATAATGATAGCATATTTTAACTAATTCTGATTAATCGCAAGGTTTTTTATGCCCTACCGCTATTTGTTCTTCTATGCGAGCATGCTGATGATCTTGAGTGTTTTGTTGAGTTATTCGCTCTCCACCTATGTAACCATGCTCTACCACTACAAGGAGATTCACTTTTTTATACGCCAGCTCATTGCGGTAGTGGCGGGGATTATCTTAATGTGGGGAGTCTCTTGGCTGGACCCCAACAAGTGGTTTAGCAAAATGGGCTTTGTGATCTTCTTTGGGTCGTTTTTCTTAATGGTGTTGATGAATTTTTTACCCGAGAGTTTCTCCACCAGTGCGGGTGGAGCCAAGCGTTGGATTCGCCTGCCTTTCTTTTCGCTAGCCCCCACAGAGTTTTTTAAAGTGGGGTTTGTCTTTTTCCTCTCTTGGAGCTTGTCGCGCACCTTTTTTAACCAAGAAAAATCTAGCGTTAGAGAAGAGCTGATGATTCTCATCCCCTACTTGGTGGTTTTTTTATTGATTGCCTTTTTGATCGGGGTCTTGCAAAATGACTTGGGGCAGGTGATCTTATTAGCGATTGTCTTGGGTTTTTTGCTGATTTTCTCCGGGGGGAGTTTCAAGCTATTCCGCATTTTCTTCACCATCGCCTTGAGTGTGGGCGTGTTAGCCATCATCACCAGCACCCACCGCATTTTACGCCTCAAATTGTGGTGGTCTAATTTGCAAAGCTCTATTCTAAGCCTCTTGCCCTCCAAACTGGCTAATCATCTACGCATTGAAAACCTCCCCGAGCCCTACCAAATTTACCATGCCAGCAACGCCATCAAACATGGCGGACTCTTGGGGCAGGGCTTGGGGGAGGGGGTGGTTAAACTGGGTTTTTTAAGCGAGGTGCATACCGATATGGTCTTAGCGGGCATGGCAGAAGAGTTAGGTTTTGTGGCGGTGCTTTTTTGCGTGGGCTTTACCCTAATGATCTTGCATGGCATGTTTAAGATCACCAACCGCCTAGACAACCCCAAACACATGCTTTTTTGCTTGGGGGTCGCCCTTTTAATTGGCTTTTCTTTCATCATCAACGCCTTTGGGGTGAGTGGGATTATCCCCATTAAGGGAATCGCCGTGCCCTTTTTGAGCTATGGGGGCAGTTCGATCTTGGCTAATGCCCTGGCTTTAGGGCTGGTGCTCTCTCTTTCCAAACAAGCCCGCTAAGAACGCAACAACTCCATAAACTCCGCCCTTGTGTGTGTATCCTCTTTAAAGATCCCCCTTAGAACACTGGTTTTGATCGTGCTATCTTGTTGTTGCACGCCCTGCATCGCCATGCAAAGATGTTTAGCACTACAAACCACCGCCACGCCCTTAGGGCGCACAATCTGATTAAAGGTGTCGGCAATCTGCGTGCTTAGGCGTTCTTGGATTTGCAAACGCCTAGAAAAGCACTCCACCAAGCGCGCGATCGCGCCCAAACCCACGATCTTTTCATTGGGGATATAACCCAAGCTAATATGCCCAAAAAAGGGCAATAAATGGTGCTCACACAGGCTATAAAACTCCATGTTTTTAAGCACCACCAAGCCCTCGCACCCGCATGTATCAAACCCACCTTGTAAAATCTCTTGTGGATTGCTTTTATAGCCTGCCATCAAGTCCCCCCAAAGCTTTTCAAGCCTTTTGGGTGTGTCTTTGAGCCCCTCGCGTTGCGGATTCTCGCCTATGCTAGCAAACCATTTATTTAAGAGTTGTTCTAAATCACACATGGCGACCCATTAAAGCCGCGATGCGTTGTTCGATACTAGGGTGGGTGCTAAACAGCGTGGAAACATCAAAAAGGTAACTAGCGGCGCGGGTGGGGTTGGGATCGGCTTGGCTAAAATCATGGGTGTTGTAGTTGTTAGAGATTTTTTGCAAGGCTCTAATCATGGGCTGGCTATCTTGCATGATATAAGCTGCCCCGCTATCAGCCATAAATTCACGGCTACGGCTCAAATACATTTGCAAAAACAGACTAAAGATGGGCAAGACAAATTGCAAGACCAATAAAAGCGTGCGCGCTAGGCTCGCCCCGCGGTTATTACGCCCCCCTAAAAACGCCCACACGCCCAAATTTGCCACCAATAACATGATATTGCTCAAAATCCCCACACACATGGTCAAGCGGATGTCCCCATGCCTGATGTGGCTGAGTTCATGCGCCATCACCGCCTTGATCTCATCGCGTTCCAAATTATCCACTAAAGTTGTGGTCAGGGCGATTAGGGCGTTGTGGCTATCCCAGCCACTGGCAAAGGCGTTCATGTAGGGCGCATCCAAAATATAAAGTTGGGGTCTAAAGGGCGTGTTGGAGGCTCTTAAAAGCTCCTCTAAAATCTGGGCTAGCATGCGCTCCTTGCCCCTGAGCACCAAAGAGGGGTCAATGAGCTTATACTCGCTCCCACTGAGCATGATCGCTTGGGAATTGCTGATGCAAATTGCCATGATCAGCACAGCGGCGAGCAACATTAAGAGCGTGATCGTGGGGAAAATCTGGAAAGTGATTAGCCCTATAAGCGCGCTACCCAAATGGGGCGCATTGATACGCACCACATCCACCAACAAGCCGATCAACACAAAAATTGCCATGTAAGTTACCAAAACCAGCGTGGTTTTGTTTTGGTTTTCTCTAATCACTTGCTGGAAGGTCATCATTGCCTCTTTTGAATAATTCTAAATGAGCGATCTCTTCTAAAAAAGTGGTCGCATAACTCCCTTTGGGCAAGAAAAAGGACAAGGTCGCTTGGGCTTGCTTTTCAAGGTAGCAAAACTCTAGCTGGGTGGGGAAGACAACCGCATAACGCCGATCCCCTAGGGCTTGTATATTGAGGTCATGCAGGGCTTCAAAGTGGCTAGATAGCCCTTGGGCATGCCAAACCTTCAAACCGGGCAATAACCCTGTGGGGGCTAGCTCTTGGCGTGCAAAACGCTCTGCATTGGGCGTGCCCTCTTGGTGGTAAAAATACTTACCAAAGGGGTAATGGCAGAGCACATCGCCCTCTAAAAGCTTGAAATAATGCTCTTGATCTTGCAAGGCTTTAATCTGTTCTAAAGAGATCATGGCAAACTGGCCATGCACCTCTTTAGGGCTAAAGTGATCTAATAGAGTGCTTAGTTGCATGCGCATGCTGAGCCAATGGTTAAACAACCAACTTTGATAACTTGAGATCAAAAACCGATCGAGCTTTTTGGGTTTCTTGCTGGTTTGGAGCTTGGCTTGTTTGAAATTATCCCCCCACTTGCCAAAGCGTTGCGCCCCAAAATAATTGGGGAAGCCCCATTGTGTTAAAAATTCCAAGACATGGGAGATTTTTTGCGCATTTAGGGGTGTTACCTTTTTGAGGCGCATAAAAAAGCGATTACCCTTTAAATGCCCCAAGCGGATTTTATGGCTATGGCAAGTGGTGTCTAAGATTTTGATGTTGTGATCTTGCAGGGTTTGGGCATGGCTCTCTAGCGTGCTTAGATATTCTTTGGGCAAGGAAATATACTGGGAAGTGAGCGCATCTTTATCTTTGAGCCCAGCATACCCAAAGGCAGACAGAGGGCAACCCAAGACATTAGCCAAAAAAGAGAGCATCTCCCATGTGCTTTTGTTTTTCTTGCGCACATGCAAAATCCCATGCGCGCCTTCGCCACTAAAAGGGTATAAAGGCTCTTCAGACACCACAAAATCTTTAGGGCATTTTTTAAAATAAAAATCAATGGGCGCATGGCTGGAGGCAAAAAACCGCACAGGCGCACTAGCTAGGTGTGTTTCCATGCGTGGCATTATAGCACACTCTTTTAAAGTCATTTTGGAGCATTTTTTGCTTGTAACTTGGCAAACCCATGAGGATAGAGAGATGGAAGTTAAAGATATCCAAAGTAATTCTTTGCATGCTTTGCTAAATGCGTCCAATTTAGGGCGGAGTGTAACCCCCTCAAGTCCTACGCCCCCAGCCCAACCCAAGATAGAGGCTGTAGAGCAGACAGCGCAAGCCCAGCCCGATGGTTTGAAACGAGAGACCTATGGCTTTTTGGTTTTGGAATTGATGAGCGATAATGAGTATCAGGCTTTTTTGCGCGCCACAGCGGGCATGAATGAGAATGAAAAACGCCTAGCAGCCCAATCACTCTATAGCCTCACCAGTTTTTATGGCGGGCAGATTCAAGAGGACAAACAAGTACAAGAAAAGATCGATGGGTTGCGCGCCTTGCAAGAAACCCAAGTCAGAAAGGCTTTTGGCGTGGATAATAATTTTGTCAATCGCTACAAAAACGCCTATAACCAAGCCTACCAAACTTTGGATATGCTACTCTAATCAACAAATTTTAAGCAAAGTGGCTTTATAATGGACACTTTGCAAAAGAGCAATTTAAGTCAAGGTAGCTCAGCTGGTTTAGAGCGCTGGTCTCATAAGCCGGAGGTCGGGGGTTCAAGTCCCCCCTTTGACACCATAACCCCCAAAATTTACCCATTTTTGCCCCCCTTTGTTGTTTTTGCCACTTGTTCCTAATTTGTTTCGCTAGGGTGAATTTTTGCTATAATCACCCATAGAGCACTGCAATAGAGAGCACCATGCAACGAACAACACAATTACAACAACTTCCGGATTCCCTAGATGTGATCATCATTGGGGGGGGTGCTAGCGGACTAGGGCTGGCTTTAGATGCCGCTAGCAGAGGGTATCACACCCTATTATTAGAAGCCCATGATTTTGCTAAGGGCACTTCTAGTCGTTCCACCAAGCTTTTACACGGGGGCGTGCGTTATTTGGCACAAGGGGATTTTTCCCTTGTTTATGAAGCCTTACACGAGCGGGGGACGCTCATGCAAAATGCCCCCCACCTGTGCGCCCCACAAGGTTTTGTGATTCCTTGCGCCAATTTATCCAGCGCGCTTTTTTATGGCTTGGGGCTCAAACTCTACGCCCTGATGGCGGGTAAATTGCAACTGCACCGCACCGATGTGCTTTTTAAGCCCCAAGGAATCCTAGAGGGGGTCAAACAAGAAAAATGCCGCCATGCGGTGTGCTATTATGATGGGCAATTTGACGATGCCCGTTTGGCTTTGAGTTTGGCTCTGAGCGCACACGATCATGGTGCGTTGTTGTTAAACTACGCCCAAGTTAAAAGCTTGCTTTTTGAAAATGACCGCGTTTGTGGCGTGGTGTTTGAGAATCAAATCAACCAACAAGAAATCCGCCTTAAGGCGCGCTGTGTGATCAACGCCACGGGGGTTTTCACCAATACCATCAACCACATGGATCCTAGCACCCAAGAAAACCACATCACACCCTCTCAGGGGATTCATTTGGTTTTGGATCAAAAATTCTTGCCCTCCAAGCATGCCCTAATGGTGCCTAAAACCTCTGATGGGCGTGTGTTGTTCGCCATTCCTTGGCATGGTAAGTTGCTGGTGGGCACAACTGATACCCCCGTGCAAGAGGTGAGCCTAGAACCCCAAGCCCTGCCCGAAGAGATTGATTTTTTGCTCAACACTTTGGGGGAATATTTGGAGCAACAACCCACCCGAAAGGATGTATTGTCGGTCTTTGTGGGGCTTAGACCCTTGATGGCAAGTTCTAAGGTGCGCGCGACTAAAAAACTCTCACGCAGTCATAAAATTTACATTGCCCCCAGCGGGTTAGTCCATCTTAATGGGGGCAAATGGACCACCTACCGCCACATGGCACAAGAAACCCTAGATGCGTGTATCCAACAAGGGCTTTTGCCCGCTAAAACTTGTTACACACGCACGCTCAAATTACATGGCTATACCAGCGAGGATTTAGACCCACGCTTAAAAGTCTATGGGACACATGCCCAAGCGATCTTAGATTTAGAAAATGCTAACCCCCATTTAGCCCGCTTGATCCACCCTAATTACCCCTATACCTATGCCCAAGTGTTTTGGGCGTTAGAACATGAAATGGCTTACCGCCTAGAGGATGTGCTCTCCAGACGCATGCGCTTGCTCTTTTTAGATGCGCGTGCTGCCCTCAAGTGTGCTAGAGAAGTGGGGGAATTTATGGGTGCGTATTTTGGCTGGGATATAAGCTATCAAGAACAAGAGATCACGCAGTTTGAAACACTGGCTAAAACCCATATCTTAGAATAAGGAATATTGATGGATCATTTTATCATGGCACTCGATCAAGGCACGACCTCATCACGTACCCTCATTTTTGACAAACAAGGGCGGGTGATCTCGATGGCGCAAAAAACCTTTAGCCAATTTTTCCCCAAACCCGGTTGGGTCGAACACGATCCCAAAGAGATTTGGGCGACCCAAATTGCCACGCTCACCGAGGCTTTGGCTAAGGCTAACTTAGATGCTAAAAATATCGCTGCTCTGGGGATCACCAACCAAAGAGAAACCACGGTTTTATGGGATCGCCACACGGGCGAACCTATTTATAATGCCATTGTGTGGCAGGATCACCGCACCGCCGATGTGTGCGAAGAACTCAAAAAGACCCACAAAGAGATGATCCAAGCCAAAACGGGGCTAGTCATTGATGCCTATTTTTCAGCCACCAAGATCGCATGGATTTTAGACCATGTCAAGGGAGCCAGACAAAAAGCCCAGCAAGGCGATCTGTGCTTTGGCACGATCGATACTTGGTTGCTTTACAACCTCACCAAAAGGCGGGTGCATTTTACCGATCCCAGTAATGCCAGCCGCACCATGCTTTTTAATATCCACACCCTAGAGTGGGATAGGCAACTTCTAGACCTCTTTAACATCCCTAAAGAAATTCTACCTGAGGTCAAATCCTCTAGCGAGATTTACGGGCACACCGCTACGCGTTGGGTGGAGCGTGAAATCCCTATCGCTGGGATGGCTGGCGATCAACAAGCCGCCCTTTTTGGGCAAATGTGCATTGAGCCGGGCATGGTCAAAAACACCTATGGGACGGGGTGCTTTTTACTCATGCAAACCGGGCAACAAAGCGTGGCTAGCCAAAATAATTTACTGAGCACCATTGCATGGAAAATTGGGGGCAAAGTGAGCTACGCTTTAGAGGGGGGCGTGTTTGTGGGTGGGGCGGCGATCCAGTGGTTAAGAGATGGGGCTAGAATGATCCGCACAGCCGCAGACATCCATAACCTAGCCAGCACGGTGGAGGATAATGGCGGGGTGTATGTTGTGCCGGCTTTAACGGGTCTAGGTGCGCCTTACTGGGATCAATATGCCCGGGGGAGTATCTTTGGGATCAGCCGTGGGAGCACCGATGGGCACATTGCACGCGCCATTTTAGAGGGGATCGCCTTCCAGGTGCATGACATTATTAAAGAAATGGAAAAGGATGCCAAGCAGAGTTGCTCCCAAATCCGAGTCGATGGGGGGGCAAGCGCGTGTAATTTGCTCATGCAAATCCAAGCTGATGTGTGTAACACCGATATTATCCGCCCCCAAAATGTGGAAACCACAGCAATGGGGGCTGGCTATCTAGCAGGTTTGGCGGTGGGCTTTTATGAGGATTTGGAGCAAATCCAACAACTATGGCACACCGACCAGCAATTTAGCCCCCAATTAGAACCCCACAAGCTCCAAGAGATGTTGTATTTTTGGCAAAAGGCGGTGCAAGCCTCTAAAAACTGGTTGCTTTAGGGATGAGCATGGAGATTTTTATTTACGAGCTGTTGGGCACAGCCTTGATGATTTTACTGGGTAATGGCGTGGTGGCAGCGTGCTTGTTGGAGGGGACAAAATGCGGGGGGGCAGGGGCTGCCCAGTGGATGGTGATCACCACCGCTTGGGGCTTTGGGGTCTTTGTGGGCGTGGTGGTGGCTGGTCCGCATAGTGGGGCGCATTTAAACCCCGTAGTCACCCTGAGTTTAGCTCTATTAGGCAAAATCCCCTTAGCCAGCATGCCAGCCTATCTAGCTGGGGAGTTTTTGGGCGCAGGGGTGGGGGCATTGCTGGTTTATGCCATCTATTACGAGCATTTTAAGATCACCGCCGATGAGGGGCTTAAGCGGGCGTGTTTTTGCACGGAGCCAGCCATTAGAAAACCCTTTTCGAACTTTTTAAGCGAGCTGGTGGGAGCTTTTGTGCTGATCTTTGTGATCGTGCATTTGAGCGACCCCTCCATCCACACCCAAGACCCCAGCGCTAAAATCGGGTTAGGGAGTTTGGGGGCTTTGCCTGTGGCTTTATTGGTGTGGGCGATCGGGCTCTCTTTGGGGGCGACAACGGGGTATGCCATCAACCCGGCAAGGGATATGGGTCCTCGCATTGTGCTTGCCTTGTTGCCCTTAAAAGTCGATCCGGATTTTGGCTATAGCTATATCCCCTTCATCGCGCCCTTAGTGGGCGGGGTGTTGGCTGTTGGGGTGAGCGCACTCTTGGTCTAAATCCAGTCATGCCCTTGCCAAAATGTTATTAAATTGCCCTATAATGGGGCTTTTAAGAAAGGACGACCATGCCTCACACCAATATCTTTGAAAAACTCACCCACCAGCTCAAAGAAAGCTTAGATCAAGCCCTCTCGCTGGCTTTGCATGCCAAAAACCAAGAGATCGAGCCCATCCACCTTTTTTGGGCACTTTTAAGCAATAGTCAGTCTTTACTCAGCCATGCCTTGATTAAAATGGGCGTAGAAAAAACCCCCTTAGAATTGGAGGCTAGAAGCATCGTAGATAGCCTGCCTAAGAGCTCGAGCGTGAGCGCGCAGGGGATTAGCCTGAGTAAAAACCTCTTAGATGCCCTGCATAGTGCTTTGGGCTGGAGCGTGAAAAATGCGGATCAATTCGTGGCGGTGGACAGTTTTATTATCGCTAACGCCGCGCTTTTTAGCCAGTATTTTAAACAATTCTTAGATACCCCAGAGCTTGTTAAGACCTTAGAGAGTATGCGTAAAGGGGTGAAAATCAACCAGCCTAGCGATGATGCTACTTTAGAAGCCTTAGAAAAATACGGGATTAATCTGACCACTAAAGCCCTAGAAAACACCCTAGACCCGGTCATCGGGCGCGATGAAGAGATTTTGCGCATGATGCAGATTTTGATTCGTAAGACTAAAAATAACCCCATTTTGCTAGGGGAGCCCGGGGTGGGCAAAACCGCCATTGTAGAGGGGTTAGCCCAACGCATCGCTAAAAAAGAAGTGCCCCTATCTTTGCAACACAAGCAGGTGGTGATGCTGGATTTGAGTATGCTCATTGCTGGGGCAAAGTATCGGGGGGAATTTGAGGAACGCCTAACTAAGGTCGTGGAGGAGGTCAAAAAAGCGGGCAATGTGATCTTATTCATCGATGAAATCCATACCATCGTGGGGGCAGGGGCAAGTGAGGGGAGCATGGATGCGGCTAATATTTTAAAGCCCGCCTTAGCGCGTGGGGAGTTGCACACCATCGGGGCGACTACGCTTAAGGAGTACCGCAAATACTTTGAAAAAGATAGCGCGCTCACGCGCCGCTTCCAGCCCATCGCCCTAGAAGAGCCTAGCGTGAATGAAACCTTGCAAATTCTAAGAGGACTCAAAGAGAATTTAGAGGCACACCACAATGTGAGTATCACCGATAGCGCGCTAGTCGCCAGTGCTAAACTCTCCGCGCGCTATATCACTAACCGCTTTTTACCCGATAAGGCGATCGATTTGATCGATGAGGCGGCTGCCGAATTGAAAATGCAGATCGAATCAGAACCCTATGCCCTCTCCCACACCAAGAGATTAGTGCAACAATTAGAGGTAGAAAAACAAGCCTTGCTTATGGAGGAAAACCCTAGCAATAAACAACGCCTAGAGGAGGTGCAAAAGGAACTTGGCAACGCCTTAGAGGAAAAACAACGCCTAGAGGCGCAATTTGAAAATGAAAGGCGGGTATTTAAGGACATCGCGCAGGCTAAGAATAATATAGAGAGTTTGAGACGCGAATCCGAGCTAGCCAAACGCCAGTCCGAATTTGAAAAAGCCGCTAAAATCGATCATGGCGAGATTCCTAAGTTAGAGCAGGCAGTGCGTGATTTAGAGGCACAATGGGCGCGCATGCAAGATCAGGGAAGTTTGTTGCAACACGCAGTTACTAAAGATAGTATCGCGCGCATTGTGAGCAAATGGACGCATATTCCGGTCCAAAAGATGTTACAAGAGGAAAAGGACAAAATTTTACACATCGAGCAGGAGCTAGCTAAGAGTGTGATCGGGCAATCTCAAGCCATTAGCGCGATTGCTAAAGCCATTAAGCGCAATAAGGCAGGCTTGAGTGATCCCAATAAACCCATTGGGAGTTTTCTATTCTTAGGACCTACGGGTGTGGGTAAAACCCAAAGTGCCAAGACGCTAGCCCAATTTCTCTTTGATAGCCAAAAGAATTTGATCAGGCTAGACATGAGCGAATACATGGAAAAGCACGCAGTGAGTCGCTTGGTGGGCGCACCCCCCGGGTATGTGGGCTATGAGGAGGGGGGGCAACTCACTGAGGCGGTTAGGCGTAGCCCTTATAGCGTGCTCCTCTTTGATGAGATTGAAAAAGCGCACCCGGAGGTGTTTAACATGCTCTTACAGGTGCTCGATGAGGGGCGGCTCACAGATAATAAGGGCGTGGTGGTGGATTTTAAGAACACCATCATTATTTTGACCAGCAATATCGCCAGCGATAAAATCTTAGAATTTGAAAACATCCACGCCAAGCACAAGGCTGAACAAGAGGTTTTAAAAGCCTATGACATTGAGAGCGATCAGATCATGGAGCTAAGTGAAGAGCACGATAAACAAAAAATTGTGCAAGAAGCCCTGAAAGCCTACTTTAAGCCCGAATTTTTAAACCGCTTAGATGATATTGTGATCTTCAATCCTCTGCACTTGGAATCCATCATGCAGATTGTGGATTTGATGTTTGCAGATATTCAGGAGAAACTCAGCGAGCGGGGGGTGCAAATAGAGTTGAGCCAGCAGGCTAAGGAATACATCGCCAAAAGCGGGTTTGATCCCATCTATGGTGCGCGCCCTCTTAAGCGGGCTTTGTATGATGAGGTGGAGGATAGATTAGCCACGCTTTTGTTGGAGACAGATAGCGCACATTTGAGCAATAAACGCCTTTTGTTTGATGTGCAAGAGGGTAAAATCGTGATTGACCAACTCTAGCCGCATACTTTAATTAAAAGGAATATCCGTGCGTTCGTTTTCTTTGGGTAAGCAGATCTTGGTGCTTTGGGGTTTTGTGATGGGGGCGATATTCGTCGTTTTGGTGCTTTTTTACCACAACAACAAGCGATCGGTCTCCCATGTCAATCGCCTTGTCTCCAATGATTTACAAGAACTCTTAGAGGAGCAGATCAAACTCTCTGTGGATGTTTTGGCTTTTAGTATTTCTGAGACTCTCAAAGACATCCCCCATGCCACAGACGCACAGAAAAAGAAGGTTGTTGCTGATATGGTCGCTAATTTCCGCTTTGAAAAGGATCGATCGGGCTATTTCTTTGTCTATGAAGGGTATGTGCCCTTTGTGATGCCCAACTTGAAGGGCGATCTTTCTAGGTTTAAGAATATGCAGGATAAAAATGGGGTTTATATCATCCAAGAACTCCACAAGGCAGCCATGAATAACGGGGGCTTTGTGCATTATGTCTTCCCTAAACCCTTGCCCGATGGGAGCATGCGCGATGTCCCTAAAATCTCCTATGCTAAAAAGATCGCGGGCACGCCTAATTGGTGGATTGGCACGGGGATGTATGCAGACAATATCGCCCAGCGCACCCACCGCATTTCCCAGTCCATCGATGATGATTTAACTGAAAAATTTTATGTCTATGCGCTGATTGTGTTGCTTTTTTTGTTCGTGGTTGTGGTCCCGCTTTACTATGGCTTTTACCGCAAAATTACGGGGAATATCAGTGCCTTAAGCGGTTCGCTCAAAGAGTTTTTTGCCTTTGTGAATTACCATGCCAAGAAAGAGCCTAAAGAGTTGGATTTAAAATCTAGGGACGAGTTAGGCGACATGGCGCGCGCCTTGAAAAGCAATTTAAAAGAAGCGGTCGAACATTTCCAAGCCGATCAACATTTTTCCAAAGATGCTTTGCATGTCTTAGATGGTGCGCACATGGGGGATTTTAGTCGGGGTATCCATGCCTATGCGGCCAATCCCGAACTCCAACGCTTAGGCAAGGATTTAAACGCCTTTTTTGAATTTTTAAGCCAAATGTTTAGCCGTATCCGCAATGCCCTCCAAGCCTACTCCAACAATGATTTTAAGGAAGGCATGGATCTTGCAAACTTAAATGGTGGGTTTTTACAACTGGCTAATGACATTAACACCTTGCAACAAAGCATTGTCCATTCGCTTAAAAACTCTTTAGACATCGCCCACGCCCTCCGCCAAGAAACCGATTCGCTCAATGAAACCAGTAGCCGCTTACAAGAGGCTTCTAAGCAACAAGTTAGCTCCCTAGAACAGACCACTGGCGCACTGGAGCAAATTAGCCAAAGCATGCAGAGCATTAACACCAAGAGCCAAGAGGTGATCGAACAATCTGATGGGATCAAAAATATGGTGGTGATCATCAATGAGATCGCCGATCAAATCACGCTACTAGCCTTGAACGCCGCCATTGAAGCCGCACGCGCAGGCGAGCATGGGCGGGGCTTTGCGGTGGTGGCTGATGAAGTGCGCAAACTAGCCGAGCGCACCCAAAAATCTTTGGGCGAGATTGAGATCAACACCCAATCACTCACCCAATCCATTAATGACACCGCACACGCCATAGAGGAGCAGACTTTAAGCATTGACAAGATCAGCGCAGCAATGGAGGCTTTGGAAAAAACAATGGCAAACAACGCCGAGATCACCGCAACTTCCTTGAATATTAGCCAAAATGTGCAAAAAATTGCGCAAAATATCCTCGATGAAGCCAATAGCAAGAAGTTTTGATCACTAGTAATAGAGTTGTAGTCAATTTGGTTTCCTTCCATAGCTAGGTTCTATTAGAAAGGATCTCCATGCCCTCATTTTCTCTAGGCAAACAAATTGTGGCTTTGTGGATGCTCACCATTGTGGCGATGGTTGCGACCTTGTTGCTCTTTGCACAAAACAACCGCGATTCGGTCCGCCAAGTCAATGCTCTAGTGAATAAAGATTTAAAGGACATGCTAGGTGGCAAGCTCAAATTGGCCATCGATACCGCAAGCTTTAATATTGCCCATGCTATTAAAGAAGCCCCCACACAAGTAGCCAAAGAACAGATCATTGTTAAAATGCTCAAGGGCTTCCGCTATGATGAGGATAAATCGGGCTACTTTTTTGCCTACAACAAATACACCCCGATTTACACCGCCAACCCCAAATACCACATTGGGCAAAGTGCTGCAAATGTCAAGGATAAAAACGGCGTGTATTACATCCAAGAACTTTACAATGCTGCGATGGCTGGGGGTAATTTTGTCTATTATGTTTCGCCCAAGCCCTTAGGGGATGGCCAAGTCCGCTACACAGCCAAGATTTCCTATGCGCAAAAGATCGAGGGCACGCAGGATTGGTGGGTGGGTGGGGGGATGTATATGGACAATATCCAAGAGCGCACCCATAGCATCACCCAGCTCATCGATCACAACTTGAGCCATAAATTCTATATCCATGTGGTTTTGGTGCTGATCTTTTTGGTGGTGGTGGTGATTCCGCTTTATTATCTCTTTTACCACAAGATCACGGGCAATATCCGCACCCTAAGTAGGGCACTCAAAGATTTTTTCGCCTTTGTCAATTACAAAGATAAAAAAGTGCCTCAAGAGATTGTGTTGCGTTCTAAGGACGAATTGGGGCAAATGGCGCGCGCGCTCAACACCAGCATTCAAGAGGCGGTGCAACATTTGCAAGCCGATCAAGCCCTCTCTAAGGAGGCAATTTTGGTTTTAGATGGTGCGCGCACGGGGGATTTTACCCAAAATATCCACGCCCAAGCAACCAACCCAGAGCTCCAGCATTTAGGGGACAATCTCAATGATTTTTCGCTTTTTCTCAGCCAGACTTTCCATAAAATTTCCACGACCATTGAAACCTATTCGCAAAATGATTTTAGAGCCAAAATGGATACCACCCAGTTACAGGGTGGGTTTTTACAATTAGCTAATAATATCAACACTTTGCAACAAAGCATTATCGCTTCTTTGCAAAACTCCTTAGATTTTGCCCATGCACTCAACCAAGAAACCCACACCCTCAATGAAGCCACCCATGCCATGCAAGATGCCTCCAAGCAACAAGGCCGATCGCTGGAGGCAACCACGCATGCCCTAGAGAAAATCACCGCCTCCACCCAAAGCGTGAATGCCAAGAGTCAAGAGGTGATCGAACAATCTGAGGGGATTAAAAACATGGTGATCACCATTACAGAGATTGCCGATCAAATCACGCTACTAGCCTTGAATGCCGCCATTGAAGCCGCACGCGCAGGCGAGCATGGGCGGGGCTTTGCGGTGGTGGCTGATGAGGTCAGAAAACTAGCTGAACGCACCCAAAAGTCTTTGGGCGAGATTGAGATCAACACCCAAGCCCTCACCCAATCCATTAATGATAGTGCGCAAGCCATCAAGGAACAAACACAAGGGATTGCCCAAATTAACGAGGCCATGCAAGAATTAGAGCAGAGCGTAACGCATAACACCCAAATTGCGCTCACTTCCTCAAACATTAGCGACAATGTGCAAAAGATCGCCCAAGACATCCTCAAAGAGGCCAATAGCAAGAAATTTTAAACCTTGTTTTCGTGGGCAAGAGGGGTTATTTTCTAATTTGATCAATGGCCTTTCTGTATTGTTTTAAATCGGCGTTTTGGACCCAAGAGATGATTTTTTTCACCACAACCCCGTAAGCCTTGCTCAAAATGGTTTGGATCGCATCATTATGGTTCTTGTCCATTCTGCCACCAACTGCGTTTACCCCATCAAAACTATCTAGACTTGTTGCGCCACGGCTGACTGAGTTTGCACCCGCAAAACTATCCGAACTTGTAGCTTCTTGGAAATAAGAATAAGTGATGGCATGTTCGGCACCGACATTGATGGCAAAGTTGTGGGTCGTCCGCCCCGTCTTGGGTTCAAAGAATTTAAACAAGACAGCACCAGCACTTTGATCCACCGTTGTATTCATATCGGTGTCCTCTGGATTGTCTGTGTTGATATCCGCATCAACTAATATACCTATCCACCCCCTGATTTTGACAATGGAGTAAATTTTGCTTTTTTGTTCGGGTGTTAAATTTTGCGCAGATGCTAGGTGTATGATGTTATAACCCTTTTTTTCAAAAATCTCTTGCACTTGTTTCACCAAAGCATTTTGGAATTGCCCGATATAGGGCTGGACATTTTCATCTGCTTGGATGTGTGGGGTTAAGATTGCAATGGTGTGGTTGTTGGCTTCTTCTTGCCTAATATCGATGGGGTAATTAAAATCTAGGGGAGTAGCATTTTTTTGAAAAGTTGCGTGCTTTTTGGCTTGGCTAGTTTTTGTGCCTGCGTCCATAGCACAGCCTGAGAGGGCAAGGGATACCCCCGTTAATGTTAATAATACACTCTTTGTGATATTGCGCATGGGACTCCTTAAAAATTAAAGGCTGTCATTTTGGGATTTTCTTGGTTAATTTTAGTTTAAAGTGCCATGATTTTCAATGCAAACCCCACAAGGGATTTTTAGGGTGGATTTAATCAAATGGGGATAAAATGGGGAATGGGGAGCAACACAAAGGAGAACCATGCAACTTGATCCCAGCATTTTTAGAGAATACGACATTAGAGGGATTTTTGGGCAACATCTCACCCAAGAGGTGGTCTATAATATCGGTGTGTATTTGGGTCGCCTAATGGCTCTAAGCGGACCACGCGTGGCGGTGGGCTATGATGCGCGCACGCATTCAGCGGCTTTATTTGAGTGGCTTAAAAATGGCTTGCAAAACTCTTTAGAGGTCTATGATTTGGGCTTGATCCCCACCCCTGTAGCTTATTTCACAACCTTTAACAAAATTGAGGGGATTAGCACCTCCCACTCGATCATGATCACCGGATCGCACAACCCGCCCGACTACAATGGCTTTAAAATCACGCTGGACCAACAGCCCTTTTATGGCACGCAGATTCAAGCCCTCAAAGATCAGATCGCCAAGCAACCCCTAGCATATGCCCCCAGCCCCGCCACGCCTAAAAAGCTCAATGCGCTTAGGGCTTATCATGAATATTTGATCCAAGCCTTCAAGCACCTCCAAAACTTCCCCTATAAAATCGCACTGGATTTTGGGAATGGCGTGGGGGCTTTGGGGCTAGAACCCGTGCTAAAAGCACTCAATGCCAGTTTTGATAGCCTCTATGCTAACCCAGATGGGACTTTCCCCAACCACCACCCCGATCCTAACGAATCCAAGAATCTAGCGGATCTCAAGGCACACATGCAAGAAAAAAACATAGAAGTTGGGCTTGCCTTTGATGGCGATGCCGATCGAATCGCCCTGCTCACGCCTAAGCGCACCTATGGGGGCGATGAATTAGCCATTGTGCTAGCCGAGCAGATGTCAAAACAGGGTATCAAGCCCCTAGTGATCGGAGAGGTCAAATGTTCGCAGGTGATGTATGACACCATTAATAGCTTTGGTCAGGCGTTGATGTATAAAACCGGGCATAGCAATTTAAAAGTCAAGCTCAAGGAAACTAAGGCGCATTTGGCAGCCGAGATGAGCGGGCATCTCTTTTTTAACGATCGCTATTTTGGCTATGATGATGCCCTTTATGCGGCTTTACGGCTTTTAGAGTTGTTAAAACAACAAAGCCCTCAAGAGCTAGAGGCGCGCATGGGGGCTTTGCCCTATTCTTACAAAACTGCCGAAGAAAAAATCAGCGTGCCCGAAGAGCAAAAATTCCAAATCATTGAAAAGCTTAAAAAATCTCTCCAAGCACCTTTGCCACCCAACTTCCCGCCCATTATTGAGGTGATTGGCATTGATGGCGTGCGGGTGATCTTTGAACATGGCTTTGGGCTGGTGCGCGCGAGCAACACCACCCCCATGCTAGTAACCCGCTTTGAGGGCAAGGACCAAGCTTGTGCAGAGCGTTATAAAAAGACCTTGTTAGATTTGTTGGAGCTATAAAGAAAAGGGGAGGGAAGCTCCCCCAAGAGGGGGAGGGAGAAACCGCAATTAGTCTTGGTTATTGCTGTTATTGCTGTTGTTGCTATTGTTGCTGTTATTGCGGTTGCTGTTGTTGCTGTTGTTGCTGTTGTTGCTGTTCCTGCTGTTGTTGCTGTTGTTGCTCATAACATACTCCTTTCATGGATTTGAAAACTCCAAGATCCATCAGGCTTGCGCCCGATTGACCTTTTGTTTTCATAGGCGCATTCTAGCGTAAGTCTTGTTTACTTTGGTAAACAGACAGATATAAATTTTTTTTAGACATAAATAATAAACTTTAGGTTTCTCATAATATGTCTCTAGTTTATTGCCATAGCATCATCAAAACCATGTGCATGCGCCCTCAGCCCCGCCATCACCACAAAATTTAGTGCCCATTTTGGGTTTGCAAAAATCCCAAATTTGGGTCTATCCCACATCAAAGCAAAAGCTCACTCCAATGCGATTTTTTCACCAACCACATTAGGTTTTCTAGGCAAGTTGTAGCGGCGGCGTTTCTCCCAAAGGGATTTGCGGCTAATGCCTAGTCTCTTGGCTAATTCGGTGTCGGTGTAACAAGGGCTAAATTGCTGGATAGCGCTTTTTTCATAATCTTGGATGGAGAGCAGACCTGAGGGGATCAAGGGCTCCTCACCCTCCAAATAATGCACGATCCCCTCAAATTCCAAATTATCATGCCCGACAAAAGAAACCATCGCATGGTGGTTGGGGAGCATTTTTAAAAGCTTTTCACGATCTTGGTGGCGCAAAACCTCTAAATGCGTGATGTAGGCTGCATGCAGATGACTAGGCTCGTGCCTGAAAACTTCTTGGATGCTATGGGTTTTTAAAGAAAAGAACTCCAAGTCTAGCCCATTGACCCGAGCGTAGTTTAGTGCAAACAAGTCGGCGGTGTTTTGGGTGTGGCTGTGTAAAACAAGGGGGAGGGCATCTTCGCAACTATAGCTCACATTGAGGTCTTGGGCTATGAAGTCTAAATACCGCTCATGGACTCCTGCACGCACCATCGCCTCTTTGTAAGCTTTGTGGTAGGTGATTTTGCGAATCAGCTCATCCATTTTAAAGGGCTTTAAAATATAATCCCTAGCACCCGCTTTGATCGGGCGATTCACACCATCTTCACTCACAAATGAAGCCATCATGATCGTGATCGCCCTTGAGTTTTTGCGTACAAAATGTTCGCAACGATCCACGCAAACCTTAGCAGAGATCAACACCACATCGTAATCTTCTTTAAAGTGGTGGAAAATACTCGAAGCACTCTGGCACTTATAGCCTAGACTACTCAAAGCAGAGGCAATGCTTTGGGCTAAATGCACTTCATCTTCAATGATTAAAACGCTCTGTGTTCTGTTCATCTTGCTTGGGTGGGTGCTAAGATACTGGTTTGGACCAACACTTGCGCGCCCACGCCCTCCTTTCTTCCAATAAACCCTAAGCCCTCTGTTGTGGTTGCCTTCAGGTTAATTTGGTGGGGTTGGATTTTTAAGAGTTTGGCTAGATTTTGGCAAATGGCAGTGCGGTAGGGGGCAATTTTAGGGATTTGGGCAAAAAGGGTGGCATCCACGCCCACCACCACATGCCCCAAATTTTGCACCAAGCCATAAATGTTTTGTAACATGAGGGCAGAATCTATGCCCGCATAGGCAGGATTTTCATCGCTATAATACATGCCAATGTCCCCGCCCTTGATCACCCCTAATAGCGCATCTATTAGGGCGTGCAAAAGCACATCCCCATCGCTATGGGCTCTAAAACCTTGCTGTTGGCTATCCTTAGAATCGATTTGCACGCCCCCTATTTTCATCACTTTACTAGGCTCAAATCCATGCACATCAAAACCTAGCCCAAAGGAGTGGCTAGAAACTTGCTGCTGGGGGGGCAGATCGTGTGCATAGGTGAGTTTGTTTAAATGGGTGCTACCCGGAATATAAGCCACTTTAGCCCCCAAGCTCAAAATCGCACTGCTCTCATCGCTAAAAACACCCGTGGCATAAGCTTTTTTGAGCACGGCTGTGCGGCAGAGTTGGGGGGTTTGCACGCAACGCACCCCATCACGATCAAGCACTTGGTTATCTTGGTAGATCAGCGTATCGCTTGCGGGCAGACTGGGGGCGACACAATCTAAAACTTGCTCGTGCATGGCTGAAAATAAATTGTGCAAAACGGGGTAATCCAAACAAAAGCGCGCCACATCGCTCACCATCACTAGGGGCGTATCGACTAGATCGAGTGCATTTTGCACGGATTGCTGGCGGGTTTTGCCCCCCAAAATCACGCTCACCAAAGAATCACCAAAACGCTGCTGGAGATAGATTTGCTCTACTGGGTGGCTGACCACCAAAAAGATTTGTGTAAAACATGCCATGCCCTGAAAATCCCGACACACCTTTTCTAACAAGGGCATGCCCTCTAGGGGCCACCATTGTTTTTTGATCTGAAAAGCACCCCCCAAACTTTCCAAAAAACGCACACTCGATCCAGCTGCAGGCAAGATAAGCGAAACACCCATAGACTTAAAAGCCTGAAAATCTGATAGAGAAACAGACATATCCAACACGCACAACCCACCATTTATAAAAGTAACAAAATATTCTAGCATTCTAAATCTTAAAGGGGTGTTAGGGCAATTTAAGCCAGCATTTAAAAGCTTATGTTAGGGTGTAGGATTTTTAAATTTAAAGGAGAAGAGATGAGCCGTGTGGATTACTTAGCCAAACGCACCCATGATCCCATTAAAACCCAGTTGCATTATGCCAAGCAAGGCATGGTTACTGAGGAGATGGAATACATCGCCAACATTGAGGAGTTGAGTCCGGAGTTGGTGCGCTCTGAAGTGGCGCGTGGGCGTTTGATCATCCCAGCCAATACCCAGCACCAAAATTTAGAACCCATGGGTATCGGCATTGCGCTTAAAACTAAGATTAACGCCAATATTGGGAGTTCTGCCATTATCCATTCTGTAGATGAAGAAGTGCAAAAACTCCAAGTGGCGGTTAAATACGGGGCAGACACGGTGATGGATTTATCCACCGGTGGGGATTTGGACGCGATTCGATCTGAGATTATTAACGCCTCTAGTGTGCCTATTGGTACCGTGCCGATGTATCAAATTTTGCACGATGTCAATAACGATGTGATGAAGCTAGACATCGATACGATGTTGGGAGTACTGGAAAAACAGGCTAAACAGGGGGTGAGTTATTTTACCATCCACTGCGGGTTTTTGCTCGAGCACATGCCCTATGTGAGCCAACGCAAAATGGGGATTGTGAGTCGGGGAGGGAGTTTGATGGCTTCTTGGATGATGCATTATCACAAACAAAACCCCTTTTATGATGCCTTTGATGACATTCTAGCCATTTGCCAACAATACGATGTGAGTTTGAGTTTAGGGGATTCTTTGCGTCCCGGATGTTTAGCCGATGCGAGTGATACCGCCCAATTTGCCGAACTCAAAGTCTTGGGTGAGCTAGCCCAAAGAGCCTATGAAAAAGATGTGCAGGTGATGATTGAGGGTCCCGGGCATGTGCCTTTAAATCAAATTGAGCGCAATGTCAAACTCCAGCAAGAGTTTTGTAACCAAGCTCCCTTTTATGTGCTAGGACCTTTGGTAACTGACATTGCCGCCGGTTACGATCACATCGCCAGCGCGATTGGGGCATGTGTAGCCGCCTGGAAGGGGGTAGCCATGCTCTGTTATGTAACGCCTAAAGAGCATCTAGGCTTGCCTAATGCCAAAGATGTGAGAGAGGGGATTTTAGCCTACAAGATCGCCGCGCATGCCGCTGACATCGCACGGGGGCGAATCAATGCAAGAGTTAAGGACGACTTGATGAGCGATGCTAGGTATGCCTTTGAGTGGAACAAGCAATTTGAGCTCGCCTTGGATCCGGATCGTGCTAGAGAATACCACGATGAGGCTCTGCCCCAAGAGGTGTTTAAAGAAGCGGAGTTTTGCTCCATGTGCGGACCTAAGTTTTGCAGTTACAAGGTGAGCCAAGACATTTTTAAGAATTATAAGGGGGCTTAGGGTTTTTCTCTAGTGGAGGCGAGGTAGTAATAAATTGCCTTGATCTCATCGGGGGTGAGGTTGTAGCGGGGCATGATGGATTTGCCATTGGTGAGGGCTTTTTTAAAGGCTTCAAACTCGAGGTTGTTGATGGGGGGGGCTTTAATCAAATGTTTTTGATTATCTTGTGTGTATCCGGTGATCACTTGTTCTGTGCCTAAAGCCCCATGGCACTTGGCACAACTGATGTTGCGGGGGTTATTGTAAAGTTCTTTGCCATATTCGGCGGTGGTGATAAAGCTATTTTCTGTGGCTAGGCTGGTGCCAACCAGCAAAAACAAGCTACCCAACAGCCTTTGTAAGCAAGCGATCACGCACATCGTCCCTATCTTTCAAAAATTTTGATTATAATAGCACAAAAACTTTAGCGAGCAAAAATGGTTTTATTAGACGGGCAGGCATTGGCAAAGCTAAAAGAAAACGAGCTGTGTAACGCAGTGCAAGAGCTCTCTTTAGTGCCTTGCCTCGTGGTGATCTTGGTCGGTCAAGACCCAGCAAGCGTGCTCTATGTTAATATGAAAGTCAAGGCGTGCGCTAGAGTGGGGATTGCTTGTCATTTGCAAAGCTTTGAATCCACAATCTCTCAAGATCGCTTGCTCCAAGCCATTCAAGCCTATAATGACGACCCACAAGTGCATGGGATTTTAGTCCAATTACCCTTGCCAACACACATGGATACTAGAGAGGTGATTGAGAGCATTGACCCGCATAAAGATGTCGATGGTTTCCACCCGCTCAATGTCGGGCGGGTCTATTCTAATAGTGCTTCTAAAGGTTTTTTACCCGCTACGCCCATGGGGGTGATGGAGTTGCTAGAGTATTACCAAATCCCCATCAAAGGGCAGGATGTCGCCATTGTTGGGGCGAGCAATATCATTGGCAAGCCTCTAGCCTCTTTAATGTTAAACGCCGGGGCGACCATCAGTCTATGCCATATTTTGACTAAGGACATTAGTTTTTACACCCAAAATGCCGACATTGTGTGCGTGGGGGTAGGCAAACCAAAGCTCATCCAAGCCCCCATGATTAAGACCGGTGCGGTGGTGGTGGATATTGGAATCAACAAGGACGCACAAGGTAATATTGTAGGCGATGTGGATTTTGATGGCGTGCAAAAGAAGGTAAGCTATATTACGCCCGTGCCTCGAGGTGTAGGACCAATGACGATCTCTTGTTTGTTGCAAAATACTCTTTTAGCAGCCAAGAGGGTAGAGATTTCTTCAAAGGATTAAGATGGCGTTGTTAAAAAGTTTGCGCGATTTTGCACTGAGCTGGGTGGGCACGATCGTTTTAGTGCTCTTGGCAATTTTCTTTGTCGCCCAAGCCTTTGTGATTCCCTCCCGCTCCATGGTGGGCACTCTTTATGAGGGGGATATGCTCTTTGTGAAAAAGTTTAGCTATGGTATCCCCTTGCCCCGCCTGCCTTGGCTGGATTTTAACCTGCTCCCTGATTTTAGGGGGAATGGGCATTTATTTGAGGGCAAGAGACCCCAAAGGGGCGAAATTGTGGTCTTTATCCCCTACACAAACAAGGGTTACTGGGTTAAAAGGCTTTTTGCCACTGGGGGCGATGAGGTGATTTTTAATCAAGAAGGTTTTTATTTGCACCCTAAAGAGAGCGATACAGATGCTAATTACATTGCTAAGAACTTCCCCAACCACACCATTAAGAATTTTTTAGGCAAAGACTTTGTTTTTGCCCCCTATGCCTCCAAACACCCCGGGATTTTTTATAGCCAAAATAATGTGGCTTTTGCCAACATGCAGATACTCCATGCAACCCAACCCTTTGGCGTGGCAATGCAACTCATTGACCTAGAGGGCACGCCTGCCTTTTACACCAAGATCGAACCCGATCACTTCTTTATGATCGGGGATAATCGCGATGATAGCACCGACTCGCGTTTTGTGGGGAGTGTGCCCTATAGCCACATTATAGGCACGCCGTGGTTTGTCTATTTTAGTATCAACTTGACTAACAGCGTTGAGGCTAACACCAAAAACCCCAAAAATCTCTTCACCGTGCGTTGGAAACGCATGTTTAAAAGCGTGGAGGGCTTGGAGCGCCAAATCCCCACACCCCGCAAAGTGGGGAGCTGATGCAAACTTTAAAGGTTGTGGTGGGTTGCGATCATGCGGGCTTGGATTTAGCCCACTTTGTGTGTGCGTTTTTAGAACAAAAACAAGCCCAAATAACGATGTTTGCGCCCCCTAAGGGGCAACGGGTGGATTACCCCGATTTTGCCCACCAAGTGATTGGTGCCCTCAGACAAGATGAGCACGCAAGGGGCGTTTTGGTGTGTGGGAGCGGGATTGGCATGAGCATGGCTTGTAATAAAGTGGCTGGCATGCGCGCTGCTCTTTGCACGGACGCTTATATGGCCAAAATGGCAAGATTGCACAATGATGCCAATGTGCTGTGTTTGGGGCAAAATGTTATAGGCTTTGGGGTGGCTCAAAGTATCTTAGAGGCTTTTTTTAGCACAGAGTTTGAGGGCGGGCGGCATGCCCTCCGCCTAGCCAAACTAGAGGGGCAACTATGTTAGCCCAGTGGATGCTCATCACGCTCATGGTGCTCTTTGTGGCTTATATGGCGGTGCGGGCATTCTTTTACCGCTCCATTGCCAAAAAGCAAGAAAAGTATTCGGCTTCCATGAAACTCACCTTGCAAGAAGCTGAGGTTTTGATTCAAAAACACCAATTACAGCTACAACGCTCCTTAGGCACGATTGATATTTTAACCCATGAGATGAACGCGCTCAAAGATGAGGTCAAGGTTTTAAAACAACGCAACGCCCAATACCGCCTAGAAACCGACAAATACAAGGCACGGATCAAAGAGTTAGAACAAAAAATTGAGGCATTGTTATAAGGAAATCCATGTTTAGCCAAAAATTCAAATCCCAGCTCCATGATAGCATTAGAGAAATTGAAAATTACCCCCAAAGCGGTATTTTGTTTAAAGACATCACGCCCTTAATCAGCCACCCAACTTTATTCAGTGCTCTCATTGATGCGCTCAAGGATCGCTACAAGCACCACAGCCTAGATTTTGTGGTGGGCATTGAGGCACGGGGGTTTATTCTAGGTGCAGCCCTAGCCTATGCCTTGCGGGTGGGGTTTGTGCCTATACGCAAAAAGGGCAAGCTCCCTTCTAAAACGCTGAGCGCGGATTATAGCCTAGAGTATGGCAAGGACAGCGTGGAAATCCATGCCGATGCCCTGCGTGGGATTAAAGATGCCCATGTGATCTTGGTTGATGATTTGATCGCTACGGGGGGGACAGCTCTAGCCAGCTTAGAATTGTTAGACAAACTACAAGCCAAGTGCATTGAGGCGTGTTTTTTGATCGCACTTAGGAGTTTGGGCGGGTTGCAAAAAATCGCCGAACAAGCCAATGTTTTCAGTGTTTTAGAGTATGAACGCTAAGGGTTTTGCGTGGAAGCTTTCATTATAGATTTGTGGGACAAATACGCTGCCACTTGGGGTTATTTGATCTTGTTTTTTTGGAGCATTTTAGAGGGGGAGATCGGCTTGATCTTGGCTGGGATTGCCAGCTATGCTGGGCATATGAATATCTTTTTGGCAATTTTGGTGGCTGGTTTGGGGGGATTTACCGGGGATCAGATTTATTTTTATGTGGGTAGAACTAGCAAGCATTACATCAAAAAACGCCTCGAAAAACAGCGGCGTAAGCTCGCCCTAGCCCATTTGCTCTTGCAAAAATATGGCTGGTTCATCATCTTCATCCAACGCTACATGTATGGCATGCGCACCATTATCCCAATCAGCATTGGGATCACCCGTTATAGTGCGCTCAAATTTGCGCTCATCAATCTTTTAAGTGCTTTTGTGTGGGCATCGATCACCATTTTACTGGCTTGGTATTTTGGGGAGCAGATTTTTGCCTTGCTCGAATTGCTTAAGCGTTATCCTTACCTTGTTATACTGCTCTTGGTCTGTATGCTGGGTGGCGTGTTTTGGTATTTCAGGGCACATACAAAGAGGATTGATAAAAAAATCCAAAAAGTCCAGCAGGGCTTAGAACTCAAGAAAGGGAAAGAATGTTAAAACTGAAGTTAGAGCAGGCTTCTTTTGAAGCCTTAGAAGCCGATGTAGCGATTGTGTTTGTGGTGGAGAAGGATTTAAAATCCCCTTGGATACACAATAAACACCAGCTAGAAACTTTCAATTACGAGGGTGAGGGCGTGTTTGTGGATCAACACCACAAGGTCGTTTATGTGGGTGTGGCTAAAAGCGATGTGCATTTATTTAGAGAGGCTGCTTGCCAAGCTATTAGAGCCATTAAAAAAGTGCATTTTAAAAGTGCCAAAGTGGGACTCTATGCCGCTAAACATTCTGTAGAACAATATGCTCTCTCAGAAACGATGTTGGCAATTTTTACAGGTTTGCAATTTGGCATGTATGAATATGAGGTTTATAAGGAGAAAAAAACAGAAACCCACCTCAAAGAGGTTTTTGTAGCCCTAGGCGATGCTAAGGAATTTGAGGAAGAGCCCCATACGCTCAAAGGGGTTTTAGAAAAGAAAATCCATAAAGCCCATGTTTTGGTCGAACATGTCAATTTGGCGCGCGATTTAGTCAATACACCGCCCAATGTCGCCAGCGCGCCCTATGTGGCTAACATCGCCCAAGATTTGGCGGAAAAAAATGGGTTGGATTGTTTCGTGCATGGTGAGGATTATTTGAAAGAAAAAAAGATGGGGGCTTATTTGGCGGTCAATCAGGCTTCTGCTAACCCACCCCAGCTTGTCCATGTGATCTACAAGCCCAAACATGCTAAGAAAAAAATTGTCCTAGTGGGCAAGGGTTTGACCTATGATTGTGGCGGGTTGAGTATTAAGACCGCTGAGTATATGATCACCATGAAAGCCGATAAGGGCGGGGCGTGTGCGGTCTTAGCCACGATCAATGCTCTAGCGCATTTGGGCGTGGAGGCGGAGGTGCATGCTGTGTTGGGTCTGGCTGAAAACATGATTGCGGGCAACTCTTATCGCCCCGATGATATTTTGATCTCCAAAGAGGGCAAGACTATCGAGGTGCGTAATACGGACGCAGAGGGGCGTTTGGTGTTGGCAGATTGCTTGAGTTTTGCCCAAGATTTAGAACCTGATTTGATTGTGGATTTTGCCACTCTTACGGGGGCTTGCGTGGTGGGCTTGGGCTCTTATACCAGCGGGATTATGGGCAATAATGAGGAACTCAAAAGCCAGTTTGAAAAATCTGCCCTCAAAAGCGGGGAGTTGGTGGCTAAATTGCCCTTTAACCGGCATTTACGCAAACTTTTAGATTCTAAAATGGCAGACATTAGCAACATCACCCCCGTGCGTTATGGTGGGGCGGTTACGGCTGGGTTGTTCTTAAACGAGTTTATCCGCGAGGCTTACAAGGATAAGTGGTTACACATTGATATTGCTGGACCTGCCTATGTTGAAAAAGATTGGGATGTGAATACGCCGGGTGCTAGTGGGGCAGGTGTGCGCATGTGCGTGCAATTTGTGCTCGATGTCTTGGCTAAGTCTTAATGGGTCTCTCTGTTGGGATTGTGGGCTTACCCAATGTGGGTAAGTCCAGCTTGTTTAATGCGCTCACCCGCAGTGCCCAAGCCCAAAGTGCTAATTACCCTTTCTGCACCATCGACCCCAATAAAGCCGTTGTAGATGTGCCCGATGTGCGCTTAAAGGAACTAGCCAAGATTGTCAAACCCCAAAAAATCCAGCACTCTAGCGTGGAATTTGTGGATATTGCTGGGCTCATCAAGGGGGCATCTGCTGGTGAAGGCTTGGGTAACCAATTCTTGGGGCATATCAAAGAATGTGCGGTGATCTTGCATGTGGTGCGTTGTTTTGAGGATGATGACATCACGCATGTGAGCGGAGAGGTCAATCCCCTAAGCGACATTGAAACCATAGAGATCGAGCTCATTTTAGCCGACATCCAAACCCTCCAAAAACGCATGGAAAAACTGAGTAAGTTAGCCAAGAGCAACAAAGAAGCCCAAGCGCATTTAAACCTCGCCCAAAATCTCTTAGAACACCTCAATGCCTTACAGCCTGCCAGTAGCTTTGCTGGTAAAAACAACCCTTACTTTGAGGAGTTGGAAAAAGAATTGCGTTTTTTGAGTGCTAAAAAGGTGATCTATGTGGCCAATGTGGGCGAGGCAGATGCCAGCTCTTTAAATGCCCATGCATGCCGTGTGCGGGATTTAGCCCAGCAAAGGGGGGCGTGTTTTGTGGGTTTGAGTGCCAAGCTAGAGGAGGAGCTAGGGAGCATGGAAACCACAGAAGCCCAAGAGTTTTTGGAGAGTTTGGGGGTTAAGCAAAGTGGGCTAGAACAGGTCATTAGCTTGAGTTTTCAGCAATTGGGTTTGATGAGCTATTTCACCGCTGGGATCAAGGAGGTTAGGGCTTGGACGATTGTCAAGGGCTCGAGTGCACCCGTAGCGGCGGGGGTGATTCATAAGGACTTTGAAAAGGGCTTTATTAGGGCTGAAACGATCTCTTATAATGATTTTATTGCCTATGGGGGCGAGGCAGGTGCACGCGCTAAGGGGGCATTGAGGGTGGAGGGCAAAGATTATATCGTGCAAGATGGAGATGTGATGCACTTTAGATTCAATGTCTAGGTGTTATAATAGACCACCTTTTTAAGGAGAGTGCATGGCTAATAACTTAGCGCATATCGATCAGGTTACCAGCTTACATAAAAATAACGAACTGCAACTTCTGTGCTTTAAACTAGGCAAAAATAGAGACCTCTATGCGGTGAATGTGTTTAAAATCCGCGAGGTGGTGAAATATGAGGGGAGTTTAACCATCATCAGCCACGAGCCTAATTCTTTGGTGGAGGGCTTGATCATCATTCGGGAGATGACCATCCCTTTGATTGACATGAAAAAATGGTTCTATTATGACAGCAACAACAAGCAAAAGGACTTGCGTCCTTACCGCGTTGAGCGGGCTGAGGGGGAGGATGATATTATCATGATCTGCGAGTTTTCCCGTTGGACCATTGGGGTGCGGATTTATGAAGCCGATCGTATCCTCAATAAAAAATGGACCGAGATCGAGCAGAGTGCAGGCGTGGGGGGCAATACGGGCAATTCTAAGTTAGTCAGCCGCACCCGCTATTTTGATGGGCGTTTGGTGCAGGTGGTGGATATTGAAAAAATGCTAGTGGATGTCTTCCCTTGGATTGAAGATGAAAGCCGTGCGGAGTTAGAAAAACTCTCCAAAGTCTATAGCGATAAAATGGTTTTGCTGGCTGATGATTCGCCCAGCGTGCTTAAGACCATGCAGGTGATCTTGGACAAACTGGGGATCAAACACTTGGATTTCATCAACGGACAACAGCTCTTAGATTATCTCTTTGATAAAGAAACCATTGTTGAAGATGTGGGTCTAATCATCACCGATTTAGAGATGCCCGAGGCAAGTGGGTTTGAGGTGATTAGGCGGACTAAATTGGATCCCAACACCGCTAAAATCCCCATTGTGGTTAATTCTTCTATGAGCGGGAGCTCCAATGAAGAGATGGCGCGCTCTTTGCATGCTGATGACTTCATCTCTAAGTCCAACCCCTTAGATGTGGAGCGTATCATTAAAAATTTCATGCACACAGAGCGGGCTTAGAGTGGATTATCATACCATCCCCTCGCCCTGCTATGTCCTCGAATTAAGCAAGCTCCAGCACAATCTAGCCCTACTGGAGCGGGTGCAACAAGAGTCGGGAATTAAAATCTTACTTGCCTTGAAGGGTTTTGCTTTTTGGCGTTGCTTTGAGTGGGTGCGCCCCAGTTTGCAGGGGTGTTGTGCTAGTGGGGTGCATGAGGCGTTGTTGGCTTATGAGGAATTTGGTTCTAGGGAGAGTGGGAAAGATATCTGCATTTTTAGCCCGGGCTATAAACCCGATGAGATAGCCCAGCTCCTCCCCATTGCCACGCACATTATCTTTAACTCTTTTAACCAATACACAGCTTACAAAGATTTAATTCTTAAGAAAAACCAGCAATTAGATAGCTTAGGGCTCTCACCCATTAAGATGGGCTTGAGACTCAACCCGCTTTATAGCGAGGTTAGCCCCTTGATTTATAACCCCTGTGCCCCCTTTAGCCGTTTGGGGATCACCCCCCAAGCTTTTAGCGAGGGTGTCGCAAAATACGGGCTAGAGGGCATTAGTGGGTTGCACTTCCACACGCATTGCGAACAAGATGCGTTAGCGTTCCAAAGAACCCTAGAACACATTGACAAGCACTTTGGGGAGGCGATGACGCAAGTCCAATGGGTTAATTTTGGGGGCGGGCACCACATCACCAAAGAGGGTTACCAAGTAGAGGTATTAACCCAGTTGGTGCAGGATTTTAAAAGCCGCTATGCCAATATTTGTGAGATTTTTTTAGAACCCGGGGAGGCGGTGGGCTGGCAGGCAGGCTTTTTATTAGCCAGCGTGATTGATGTGGTGCAAAATGACATGCCCATTGCGATCTTAGATGTGAGTATTGCCAACCACATGCCCGATTGCTTAGAGATGCCCTACAAACCACAAGTTTCTAGGATAAGCACACAAGGATTAGAGCAAGCCCATTTAGAGCCCCAAGAGAATCCTTGCATGCTGGGCGGCACCAGTTGTTTGGCAGGGGATTTTATCGGACCCTATGGTTTTGAAAGTCCTTTGCAAATAGGCGATAAGCTCATTTTTCAAGACATGTTGCATTACACCATTGTTAAAAACAACACCTTCAATGGGATTGCCCTACCCAGTTTGGGCTTACTTGAGCATGATCGCTTTAAATTGCTCCAAAAGTTTGACTACGCCCACTACAAGGAACGCAATTAGTTAGTTTGCCTGATGGCAACAAATCCGCGATCCAGCCCCGCATAGTCGCTATAAAAGCTAGCTTGGTATTTTTGTAGCCCCAAATATTCGCTTAAAGACGCGCGGTGGGTAGCCCCCATCTCGCATGCCAAGTATTTAACCCGCTTGTGGGCTGCCTCATCAATCAAGGCTTTGATGATCTCATCGCCTTGTTCGCCCCCATAGAGGGCAATCTCGGGCTCATAACGCACAGAGGGATCTAAGGGGTAATCCAGCGCAACATAGGGCGGGTTGCTCACCACCAAAGTGCGCGCCTGAATATCCACGCCCTCCATCAAAGAAGTTTGGAATAAAGAGATGCGCTCTTGTAAACCAAAAGTGGCGATATTAACGCTCGCCACTTCCAAAGCCTCCATCGAAATATCTGTTGCCAAAATGGAGATTTTAGGGTGGGCGATGGCTAGACTCACCGAAACAACGCCACTCCCAATCCCCACTTCCACTACATTTTTGATCCCATAATCTTGGATGATTTGGGAAGCTTGATGGACCAAAATCTCGGTTTCGGGTCTGGGGATCAATACGCGCTCATCAACAAAGAATAAACGCCCATAAAAGCTCACTTCATGGGTGATGTATTCTAAAGGTTTGCCCTTAGATCGCACCTTCACCATGTGCATGAAATGTTCAAAGGCAAATGCATCTAGTTCCTCTTGGGCGTGCATGTGCAAATACACCCGATCTACGCCCAACAAATGGCTTAAAAGGGTCTCAGATTCTAATGCGGGGCGCATGCCCTTATCTTTAAGGATTTTCTTAGCCTCGTATAAGGCTTTGGAAATATTAACATCCATTCAGCAAACCACAATATTGGATTTAGTTTTGCAACCAGTCAGCCATTCTAACCTAAAAAACCTTTAGCCTATTTGAGAGAGAACAACACCAAAAGCAGGGGTGGCGGTATTTTTTAAAAGATTAGGTATAATAATGGCAACAGACATCTCTTGGCATGCATATAAGGATTAGAAGTGGAATACGGGTTGTTATTTGGCGGCAAAAGCTACGAACATGAAATTAGTATTGTGAGTGCCATTGTTCTCAAACAAGTTTTAGGCACACAGATCGCACATTTTATCTTTTTAGATGGCGCACACCGCTTTTATTTGATCGCTGAAAAAGACATGCGTTCGCAGTTTTTTTCCAGCGGGCATTATAAAAAATGCCCCGAACTCATCTTGAAACATCAGGGCTTCCACACGCATGGCTTACTGGGGAGCAAGCCAATCAATATGGAAAATCTCATTAATCTAATCCATGGGGGCGATGGCGAAGATGGCAAAATCGCCTCCTTTTTAGAGTTTTATGGCATCGATTTTATTGGCCCTCGGGTGGAAGCTTGCGTGATGAGTTATAACAAGTATTTTACCAAAATGCTTGCCAAAGAAAAGGGGATCAACACTCTGCCCTATGTGTTTTTAGACAAACGCGAAGGCAGCGCGATCAAAGGGCTTTCCTACCCCCTAATCATCAAACCTAACCGCTTGGGGAGCTCCATTGGGATCAGCATTTTAAAAGATGAAAAAGATATTGAGTATGTATTAGATGAAGTCTTTGAATTTGACAGCCAAGTCATTATCGAGTCTTTTAAAGAGGGCGTGAAAGAATACAACTTGGCTGGGTGCATGGTGAAAAAGGGGGGCGATGATACCGAGAGTGAATTTATCTTTTCTGTGGTCGAAGAGCCTAAGAAAAAGGAGTTTTTGGGGTTTGAGGAGAAATATTTAGACTTTGGGCGCACCCAAAAGGTCAAAAAGGCAGACATCAGCAGCGAGTTAGAAATGCAGATGCGCGCCCTTTTCAAACGCATTTATGAGCCCCTATTTGTCGGGGCAATTATCCGTTGTGATTTTTTTGTCATCAATGATGAAATTTACTTAAATGAGATCAACCCCATTCCCGGGAGTCTCGCCCATTATCTTTTTGAAGACTTTTCTAGTGTCCTAGAACAAGTGATTTTACCCAAAGAAGTGTCTATCCCCATCACTTATCATTACATCGAACAAATCCAAAAAGCCAAGTGATGGCTAGGAGGCGTGTAAAATACAGGGGGGGTGAGTTTGAGATTGCCTATGATTTTTATAACCGATCGGCTTGTAAAAATGTGGTATTCTTGCATGGTTGGGGGAGTTCTAAGGAATTGATGCAAATGGCTTTTAAGCCCTATTTTGCTACCTATAACCATTTTTATGTGGATTTGCCCGGATTTGGCAAAAGCCCCAATGAGACTTTTTTAACTCCCAGCGATTACGCCAATATCATCGATGCCTTTTTTAACTCCTTGCAAGTGTCCCTAGATATGGCAATCGGGCATAGTTTTGGGGGCAAGATCGCCACTCTTTGCCAAAGCAAACACTTGGTGCTTTTAAGCAGTGCGGGGATTTTGATCCCCAAGTCTTTCAAAACACGCACAAAAATCAAGCTGGCTAAGTTCCTAAAAGCCATCGGGCTCAAACAAGCCTTGAATCTGCTTAAAAGCAAGGACGCAGACAACCTCAACCCAGCCATGTATGAAACCTTTAAATACACCGTGCAAGAAAATTTTGAGGAATCCTTTCGGGCATGCCAAAAGCCAACTTTGATCGTGTGGGGGCAAGAGGACACCACAACACCCCTAGAAGCAGGGCAAAAAATCGCCCAACTGATCCCGCATAACCACTTTGTGAGCTTGCAAGGCGATCATTACTTTTTTTTAAAGCAAGGGGCGGCGGTGGAGGCACATTGCACGCAATATTGGGAGGGGGTTTGATGGAAATGCTAGATTTATTGGTGGTGTGGGCGTTTGTCTTAGGACTCAATTATTATTTGATGACCTTATTACAATGGTATAACTATAGTTTTTACCGCATTTGCACCAAACACCACAAATGGCGTTGGCATGTCTATCATGCCCTCTTGCCCTTAGGCGTGTTTATCGCCACGCACCTTTTTAAGATTATTTGGCTCTTTGATCTCTTTGTGGGCGTGGTGCAACTCCCATGGCTGATTGTATGGGCGATCAAATTAGATAAACGCTTGGTTTTCACCCCCCGTGTGTTGCGCTTTTTTGGCTTTCTTTTCTTGCTCTTAATCACCGATGCCATCTTGGGTAGCTTGCAAGCCAAAACCCCTTTTGGGCTCTATCTCTTGTTGATCGCCCTAGCCCATCTGGGCTCTCAAGGCTTTGAAAAGCTCGCCTCAAGGGGTTATATCCAGCTGGCTAAATCCAAGCTCCAACGCATGACAAACTTACAGATCATCGCCATCACGGGGAGTTTTGGCAAAACCAGTATCAAAAACTACCTTTACCAAATGTTGCAAAATAAATACAATGTCCATGCCACTTTGGGGAGTGTGAATACTTTGCTGGGTCTAAGCCAAGATATTAACAATAACCTAGATGAAACCACCGCCATTTACATCGCCGAAGCGGGCGCGCGCCAAAAGGGAGACATTAGAGCGATTGGCAAACTTTTAGAACACCACTACGCCATTATTACAGAGATTGGCAACCAACACATCGAATACTTCAAAAATATCGAAACCATCTATGAAACCAAAGCCGAACTCTTGGATTCGCCCCGTTTGATTCAAGCCTTTTGTTACCACACCAACCCCCTAGACAAATATTGCCCTCCTGAGCCCAAACAAAAGATTTTGCCCTACCCCGGGCAAATCCGCAATATAGAGGCGACTTTAGAAGGCACGCGTTTTGAGCTCTTTTTGGATCACCAATGGGTGGCTTTCCAAACCAATATCCTAGGGGCTTTCAATGTGGAAAATATCAGCTTGGCGGTCATGGTGGGCTTTTATTTTAAAATCCCCATCCCCCAACTTAAAAAGATTGTTGCCAAACTCAAACCCGTCCCCCACCGCCTGCATCTGGTGCATGTCAATGACAAGGTGATTATCGATGATGGCTTTAATGGCAATTTAAAGGGCATGTTAGAGAGCGTGCGTTTGGCTAGTTTGTATGAGGGGCGTAAAATCATTGTTACCCCGGGACTTGTGGAAAGCGATGAAGCCAGCAACAAACAACTCGCCCAAGCTATTGATGGGGTCTTTAGCATTGTGATCATCACCGGAGAACTCAATGTGGAAGTTTTTGCCAGCGCGATTGAGCGACCCCAAAAGGTGTTTTTGAAAGACAAGAGTCAATTAGAGCAGGTCTTGCAAACCATGACCTTCCCTAAAGATTTGATCTTGTTTGCCAATGATGCCCCCAATTACATTTAGGACAAGCCCATGCAACGATTATATGCCCCTTGGCGTAGCCCGTATTTGCAAGAGTTGAGCCACGATCACGATTGCGTGTTTTGTGCGATCCAGCAAAACCCGCATTTAGATAGCCAACACCATGTTTTACACCGCGATTCGCGCTGTTTTGTGGTGATGAACGCCTACCCTTATAACCCCGGGCATTTCATGGTGATCCCTAATGCGCATGTAGATAGCCCCGAGCAACTCAGCTTAGAGGTGTGGCAACATTTGCAAATGCGTATCTATCAGGGCGTGCAGTTACTCTATGCCTTTGGGGCACAAGGGATTAATTTGGGCTTTAATCTCAAAGATGCTGGGGGGGCGGGCATTAGCGCGCATTTGCACGGGCATTTGGTGCCCCGGTTTGCCAAAGATGTGAATTTTATGAGTGTCATTGGGGGGACACGGGTTTATGGCGTGGATTTTGAGGCGATCTATGCGGATTTAAAGAGTAAATCTGCTGACTACTTCAAGGAGTGAGCATGAAAACACGCAGTTTTAAGATTTTTAGTGGGAGCGCACACCCTAGCTTTAGTAAGGAGGTGGCAAAACACCTGAATATCGGGCTTTCTAAGGCGGTTTTGGGGCATTTTAGCGATGGGGAGATCAATGTGCAAATCAGCGAATCGGTGCGTGGGCGGGATGTGTGTATCGTCCAGCCCACTTGTGCGCCGGTGAATGATAATCTCATGGAACTTTTAATCATGGTGGATGCCCTTAGGCGTAGCTCGGCTAGTTCGATTACAGCGGTGATCCCTTACTTTGGGTATGCCAGACAAGATCGCAAGGCCGCCCCCAGAGTGCCCATCAGCGCCAAACTGGTAGCCGATTTGATGCAAAGCGTGCAGATTGATCGCATCGTTACAATGGATTTGCACGCCGGGCAGATTCAAGGCTTTTTTAATATCCCGGTGGATAATCTTTATGGATCGATTGTGTTTAGGGATTATATTTTGGATCGCGACTTTAAAAACCCCATTGTGGCTAGCCCAGATATTGGGGGCGTGGCGCGGGCGCGTTACTTTGCTAACCAAATTGGGATGGATTTGGTCATCGTGGATAAACGCCGTGAGCGCGCCAATGAAGCTGAGGTGATGAATGTGATTGGGGATGTCAAGGGACGCGATGTGATCTTGGTTGATGATATGATTGATACGGCTGGGACGATTTGCAAAGCCGCTAGCATGCTTAAAGCCAAAGGCGCACGCTCGGTGATGGCATTAGGCACGCATGCGGTGCTGAGTGGGAATGCGATCAAACGCATTAAAGAGAGCGCATTAGATGAGGTGGTGGTGAGTAATTCCATCCCACTTAAAGCCCCACACCCCAAGATTCGCGTTTTGAGTGTTGCGCCTTTGTTTGCGGAAGTGATCCGCCGGGTTTATCACAATGAGAGCGTGCATTCGCTCTTTGTTTAAGGGAGATTGCATGGCTGATATTGTTTTGGGGGTGCAGTGGGGCGATGAGGGCAAGGGGAAGTTAGTCGATCACTTGGCGCAAAATTACGATTTTGTCGTGCGTTTTCAAGGGGGGCACAATGCCGGGCACACCATTGTAGCTAATGGGCAAACCCATGCCCTGCACTTGATCCCCTCTGGCGTGCTCTACCCGCATTGTAAAATTGTGATTGGGAATGGGGTTGTGATCGCCCTAGATGCGTTGGTTAAGGAGATGCAGCCCTTTGGCGATTTAAAGGGGCGTTTATTTGTGAGCGATCGGGCACATTTGATCTTGCCCTACCACCAAGTTTTAGACATCAATCACGAACAAAACCCTAAAAGGGCGATTGGCACGACCCAAAAGGGGATTGGACCTGCCTACCAAGATAAAATCGCCCGTGTGGGCTTGCGTGTGGGGGATTTGCGCTCCCCCAAACTCTTAAAAGAAAAACTTGCCTTCCATCTATCTTCTATGCCCGATAAACAGAATATCCCCAGCATGCAAAGCCTAGAGCAATACATAGACACCTACGCCCCCTCTATCCTCCCCTATATCACCGACACCACCACGCTTTTATGGGAGGCAACAAAGGCACAAAAACGCATTTTACTCGAGGGCGCACAGGGGAGCATGCTAGATATTGACTTTGGGACTTACCCCTATGTTACCAGCTCCACCACCATCGCCCCGGGGGCATGCTCGGGGAGCGGGCTTAGTGTCAAAGACATTAATCAAATTATCGGGGTGGCTAAGGCTTACTGCACCCGTGTAGGCAATGGTCCTTTCCCTAGCGAGGATTTGGGGGCTGTGGGGGCGTATTTGCGCCAAAAGGGGCATGAGTTTGGCACGACCACGGCTAGGGCTAGGCGGTGTGGGTATTTTGATGCATTGGGCGTGAAATATGCCTGCCGTCTGAATGGTTGCACCCACTTAGCCCTCATGAAACTTGATGTCTTAGATGGTTTAAAAGAAGTGTTAGTGGGGGTGGGTTATGAAAAAGAGGGGCAAGAGATAGCGCATGTGCCTAGCAATCTAGAGGGTATCACGCCTCTTTATCAAAAATTTAAAGGCTGGGAGAGCACGGCTGGGGCGCGCAAGTTTGCAGATTTGCCTAAAGAAGCCCAAGAGTATATTTTAGCCCTTGAGGATTTTATAGGCGTGCCCATCAAAATCATCTCCACCAGCCCTAAGCGCGAAGACATGATTTTAAGGAGCTAATATGGACACATTCAAATCTCTTGTCAAGATCAAGCACCAAATCGCACAACGCTATGAAAGCGATATGATCCACAACCAAAACCAAATCAAACGCAAACAAGAGGAGCAACAAGAACTTTTAGTCCAACTGCACGATCTAGGCTTACCCGCTTATGGGGGGTGCATGGAGTTTAGGCAACTTAGCGCACTCAAAAAGAATTACCTTTACATGATCGATGAAATTAACAGCGAAATTAGCAAACTTAGAAAAGTGGGGTTGCATTTGCAAGACTTGCACAAAGCCGCGATGCTAGAATATGAGAAGGTCAAATACCTCCAAACCCTAGAAATCCAAAAACAAAAGCAGAAACTTAAGAAGTTGGAGGATAAGCAAATGGATGCCATTGGCATGGGGGTTTTTTACCAAAACCAAAAGGGTAAGCGTGTTTAGGGGACTTATCTTAGGGGCGTGTGCGCTCAGTGCTTTAATCGCTGATTCCACACCTCGAGAATTTTTGCAATGCAACGCCATTTTTGAATCCCGTAAAGCCGAGATTGCTAGCCAACTCCAAAAACTCCAAGAACGCGCCCAAACCTTGCAAACCCTGCAAAATGAAACCCAAAACCTTTTAGATCAACGCAATGCCAAAGTGAGTGCCAGAGAAAAGACTTTGGATGCCAAATTAAAGGAACTAGAAACTAAAGAGGCGGATTTTAAGAAGGCACAAGCAGAGAGCGAAAAAAAGATGAAAGATTTGATCGCCAAAAATGAGGAACTTTTAAAAGAGATTAAAGAGGCGAGCACTTCTAAGGTCGCCACGACTTACGCCAAAATGAAGGACTCCAAAGCTGCGCCCATTTTACAAGATATGCCCATGGATAAAGCCGCAATGATTTTATCCAAACTAGAGGCTAAGGACATGGGCAAAATTTTAGCCAAGATGGATCCGGCTAAGGCAGCCAATTTAACCGAAATGTTGCAAAAAGGTCCCCCCTTCATCGCCCCCCCCCCGCTTCCTTCTAA